>JAFMRP010000169.1 GCA_017354095.1 Ktedonobacteraceae bacterium | reverse complement strand
TTAGTCAAACTTTGTTTGACTAAGTGTATTAGAGAGGAGAATATTATGCGGGGACACCCCGCACCCCGCAAGGGGACTCCTGCTTTGCTACCGATTATGCCAGTAGTTCGGCTTCGTTCAGGGGGCCGAGGGCGGTCAGCACCTGTTTTTCCTGTACGGGGAAGCGGCTCAGGGCGCGCATCACATCCCTGGCGCTCACCTTCTCCACGCGCTCAATCTCCTCTTCTACGCTCACCAGGCGGCCCTCGGTTACCCAGTCGCTGGCCAGCGAGCGCATACGAGCAAACGTCGATTCGCTGCTGAGCACGATGCCGCTGATCCATTTATCTTTGGCGCGGCGCAGTTCGTCCTCGTGTACGCCATCGTTCAGCAGGCTGGCCAGTTCAGCGCGGAGTAGTTTGAGCACGCGCGGCGCGTCTTCTGGCGTCGAGTTGGCTTCCATGAGCAGAACGCCAGTTCCCTCCATGGCCCAGATGCCGGCGCTGGCCGACTCAGCCAGGCCGCGTTGATGAATATTCCAGTACAGGCGCGAACCGTCCGTATCGCCCAGGATGCTGCTGCCCAACGAGGCAGCGTAGTAATCGGGATCTTTGATATCGACAGCCGGCATAGCCAGGATCATAATCTGCTGTTTCAGTTTCTTATCAACCATCACTTTGTTGATAGACTGTGCCTGTTCATAATGCGTCACATCGCGTCCGGCATCGCCTGTGCGCCAGTTGCGGCAATGCTGCTCGGCCAGTTCGACAATATGATCCCAATCGAATTTGCCAGCCACTGACAGGATCAGGTTATTGGCGGCATAGCGGCGCTGCCAGTAGTCGCGCATCTGTTCAACGCGCATATTGCGAATGCTTTCACGTGTGCCGAGCACGTCATGTCCTAAGGGGTGGTCTCCGAAATAGGTTTGCATCATGCGCCTGTAGGTGAGGTTGTAAGGCTGATCTTCGGAGCGTGCGATCTCATTGACGATTACCTCTTTCTCTGTCTCGAAGTCGCTCTCTGCCAGGCGTGGATACATCATATCGCTCAGGAGGCCAACGGCTGTATCCAGGTATTCGCCCAGCACGCGGGCGTAGTAGACGGTAGCCTCATGCGAGGTAAAAGCATTCAGTTCGGCTCCGATTTTATTAAAAGCCAGCGTGATCTCCTGCCAGTCCAGCGTCTGTGTTCCTTTAAAGACCATGTGTTCTAAGAAATGCGAGACGCCAGCCACCTCAGGATCATATTCGTCGCGCGAGCCGGTTCGCACGAAATAGCATACTGCTACCGACTCGAAATCGGGCATGGGCTGGCCCACAATTTGCAGGCCATTGCTCAGTGTATGGGTATGAAACATCGCGGTTTCAGTCATTTGCGTTCTCCTTCAATCAAGAGGAAAAGATTGGCCTGCTTGCGCTTTTTCACAGGCATTCTCACCACATGATAGCCCTACGGTGCGGATGCTGTCAAATACACGTTTCATGTGAAACATATTTTCTCTGCGAGCCTTCGGCGGAGGCTCGCAGGGGAAAGAACTCGGGAGCTTCGCCCCCGCGCCCCCGTAAGTGAACGCCAATGGGGAGGGCCTTACATTTCCGAGGGGCACGAGAGAAGTGAGTATGCTATGGTAATTTGTCAGTGTTCATGCGGTGGTAGGGGGTGAGAGGGATCATACAACGATCATGGGGTGAAGAATAGACTAACTGTTGAATCTCTTAGAAACGTGTGATATGCTACGTGTTGACACACATAATGCATAACCGCTAGCCGTTTCGATATGTTACTCATCCTTCCGCGTGCTTGCCGGTAAAATCGTTGAGGAGATGTCCATGTCTACCTCTATCTGGGGCGGGCCTGAGTCGTATGGGGGAGATTCCTACCCATCCCCTTTGCTCAAGCAACTCTTAAAACAAATGATGGTCCACCTGGGGGCCCAGGGATCGTGTATTGCTCTGTTTGATGAAAACATCAGGCATATGCGCATACACGTTCATGTGCGCAATTTACTGGTTCCTACACCTCAGGAAACTGTGAAGTCGCTGGGGCTGCGGTTGCCTGGGCGCCGCATTACCAATCGACTTGAAATGGACCCTTCTCCGACCATACATCTTGAAGAGTTTGCGGAGATCACGCCACAGCAAAGCGAGCTCTTTGCTCCTGGCACCATCTATGCGAATGGGCAGGACCTGATCGGTACAGCGTGGAAAAAGAATGAGGCGTGTTTGCTCGGGCAGGAAGAGTACCTGGCGTTTCTCCGAAAGCGTGATGAGCCAATACCCTCATCGGATGTCGTGCCCAGTTCTTACCTGGCAATCCCCATCCAGGAGCGCACGCTGATTGACGATCTGAGCGGCCATCGCCGTCCTCCGGCTGTACTGGGTGTTGTTGTACTTTACCAGGTCGCGCCTACGCCGCCTTTTCAGCAGAAACAATACCAGGAAGCGCTGCAATACATTGAGCGTATTGCCCTTTACCTGCAAAACGACCGGTTGCGCCGCTCGCATCTTCGTGGAAGCGAGTATCTCAGCCTGTTGCAGGAGATCAGCACGGCATTTCCCACCTCGGTCAAACTGTCGGAACTGGTGAATAAGATCTATGATTTTACCACCAATGTAGTCAATGTCTCTTCCATGCTGCTCACGCTCTACGACCGCGACACCGAGCATCTGTACGACGTGTTTACCGTCGTGAACGGCAATCCCATCGAAGCGCTGGCCGAGCAGCCAGTAGCCGTGCCGAAGGGGGATCGTCCGACCTGGTGGAAGGTGGCCCATGTTGAGAAGCGCACGTTGAATTTTTCTCCGGCCCAGGATCTGGCGCAAGCCAGCCAGTATAGTGAGTTGCTCAACGGCGTCTGGGGAGAGCAGCAGCAGGCAGAGTCCTTCCTGTTTTTGCCCATGAAGATGTTTAACCGGGTCATCGGCTCACTCAGCATTGTCAGCCAGCGTCCGGAGGCCTACCATCCCGAAGAGATTCAGGTGCTGGAGACCATGCTGCAGATTGTGACCGTAAGTATTGAGAACGCAAAACTCTACGAGCGTGACCGCTTCTTGATTAAGCAGGGCCGCCAGCGTGAAGCACAGCTTGCAGCTATTAATAGCGCGCTCCAATCTATCGGATCAGTCCTGAATGTAGCGGAACTGCTCAATAACCTGGTAGAGTCGGTAGCCAGGGTGGTGAAGGTTGATGCCTGTGTCTTCTTCCAGCTTTCACCGGCAGGAGACGAATTGATTGCCCAGGCCCTGTATGGGCTATCGAATATCAGCTGGGTTGACGAGGACATCGTGCCAGATCAAGAGCAAGAATTCAACCCGACCATACAGGAAGAGCTGATCAAAATGATTCGCCTGCCCTTCAAGGGTACATTTCTGGAACAGATGATACAGGGGGGGTTTTTCTACCTGGACAAGCAGCAGTTGGAAGAACTGATACAGCAGAGTTCAGAGGGTTGTGTTATTTTTTTGCAGGAGACTCGAACCCATCAGATGTTGATGATCCCTCTGACCTACCAGGCTGATTTTATTGGTCTGCTCGCCGTTCCCACGCCCTATGGCAGCGAGAACCGTTTCTTCAAGCCGAAAGAGGTTGCGATGCTGCTGGCTATCTGCGCACAGGCGGCGGGGGCTATCCGCAACGCACAGCTATTTGAACAGCGTGAAGTCGCCTACGCGGAGCTGGAGCGGCTGAACAAGCTCAAGGACGAATTTCTGGTCACGGCCTCGCATGAGCTGCGCACCCCGCTGAGCGCAATCAGTGGTTATGCCAGCCTGTTGAAGCGCCAGAGCACGCGCAGCACACCGCAGCAAGTACTGCGTTTCTCCCACAAAATCGCCGACGCGGTACAGCAGCTGGTTGAGCTGGTTGGCAATATTACCGAGGCTGCGAGCATGGGCAGGGTTGAAAGCAATATTGAAATGAATCTAGGCCCGGTTCATGTGCTTTCAGCGGCGCAGATCGCGGTTGAGATGCTGGATATCAATGTTCAGCAGACATTGACCAAAGATATTGCTCATGACCTGTGGGTAAGAGCTGATGGGCAGCCCTTGCGCCAGGTCATCTCCAATTTGTTGGAGAACGCCATCAAATATTCTCCACCCCAAACGAATATCCATTTATCGGCCTGCTCGACTACGCTGGCAAAGATTGAGAGCGTTCTCTGTAAAGATCAGATTGATCACCAAATGATGATCGAGCAAGGATCGATGCCTATTGTGCTGATACGTGTCAAAGACCAGGGCGAGGGCATTCTTCCAGAAGACAAAAAGCGTATTTTTGATAAATTTGTACGAGCGCCGCGTTCACTCACCACGCCGGTACGCGGTTCTGGGCTTGGATTATACATCTGCCGTCGCTATATCGAGGCGATGGGCGGAAAGCTCTGGTTAGAAAGCAGCGAGCTCGACGAGGGCTCTACTTTTAGCTTCTATCTCCCTCTCGTCGAGCCTCCAGTGGAAGTAGAGGGGCATGATGAACATGAACAACCATCCAATTGATATTTTAGTTGTCGATGATGATCCTATTATTCGCGATATGATGGCGGATATTCTGGACTTTGAGGGTTATTCGGCTGAACTGGCGCGAAATGGGCAGGAAGCGCTGGCAAAGCTGCGGGGCGATAAACATTATGTAATCTTTCTTGATCTGATGATGCCCGTTATGGACGGGCGCGAGCTTTGCCAGCAATTGCAGGCCCAGCCGGAACTACGCAGCCAGCATATCATCATTGTCATGTCGGCGCTGGACAACCTCGTCCAGGCCTCTTCGCTCAATGTTGACGCGGTCATGCCCAAGCCGTTCACGGTTGACGACGTACTGAAAGCCATCCAACCCTATGTAAATTGACTACTTCACCCTCACTCGCCTTCCAGCGCCTCGCGTCCCAGAGTTGAGAGTACGGCATCGTCCATTGGTGGATTGTGTAGTCCTGCGCGTACATCGCGATAGTAGCGCTGCAAAGGCAGGCTCGCCGCCAGACTTGCTCCGCCGACCAGGCGCATGGCCAGGTCCACAACTTCCACGGCGTGATTGGTGACGATGTATTTGGCCGCGCCCAAACGGCTAGCTGGCACGCTAGTGGGATCAGCACTGAATTGCTCGGCGACCCCCAGCAGGACGGCGCGGCACTGCATCAGCGCCAGGTCCATCTTCGCTGCTTTCTCTTGAATATGTGGAACGCTGGAGATCGGCCTATCCAGAGAATTGGGGCGACGGCGGCGGGCGAAGCGTACCGCCTCATCGCGCGCGGCCTGTGCTACTCCCAGGTAGACGGAGGAGAGGACGACTGACCAGCCGTTGATGCGATCTCTCAGTGCGGGATCGGAGGGGATCGATGCTTCAACGTGTGCCTGTGCATCTACGGATACATTCTCCAGAATCACATCGTTGCTGCCGCTTGCGCGCATCCCCAGTGAATTCCAGGTTTCTTCCACGCGCAGGCCGGGGGCGTCATTGGGAACCAGGAAATTGCCTCTATCGGCCTGTAGTGGTTCCAGCCCGGAGGCTTCATCTTCCAGGCTACAGCCGACGATGAAATAGCGTAGAGCGAGGCTTCCTGTGGTATATGTTTTACGTCCATTGATAATCCAGGAGCCATCGTGCTGCCTGCGTGCCGTCGTGGTTGGCTTGCCGCCGCGGCTGGGGCTGCCCGTTGCCGGCTCGCTGGCGGCGGTGTTGATCATGGCGCCGTGCTCCACAATCTCGCGGCACAGACGCTCGTATCGTGCATTGGGGTTGGACAGCGCACCGCCCAGGCGGGCAGTATTGACCAGGTGCATCGTCACAGCCAGCGCCGTCGAAGCGCAGCCGCGGGCCAGTCGCTCCTGCGCCAGCACCACATCCAGCAGCGAGGCTCCCCAGCCGCCATAGTCGCGCGGCACAGTCAATGACAGGTAGCCTGATTGCCGCAGGTCCTCATAGTTCTCCAGGGGAAAGCGACCCGCCCAATCATAATTTGCCGCCCGTCCGGCAAAGGTATCCGCCAGTTCAGCGGCCAGGGCTACCAGTTTTTTTTGTTGCTCGGTTTCAGGATAGGTCAGAAAGCTCATAGTTACTCCCGGTAGTTAGACTCTTCCCTTATCATACGACAAATCTTGTGGTGGATGCGTCTACTAATGAAGGTTCAGAAAATAGGAGGGGATATGGATATTGGGCAAGGTGCAGGCAAAGGCAGGTTGGTAGGGTTGGGTGGGAGGCCTGTCGGACTCTCGCTCAAGCGAGTCACTGCACCGGGGATCAGTTGGGTCAGTGAGTGACGCTGTCACCTGACGAGATTTCATGCATTGCCTGTATACCAGGATAAATTTTGAAAGGTCATTAGCAGACAAAAGGAGTATGACCCGGCTTTAGAACGAAGCCGGGTCATACTCCTTCGGTAACGGCGGGAGCCTTCTGGCCAACTCGATTACACTTACGAGGCGACGCCGTTCAATTCGGCCAGATCGTCCTCGGAAAGAGTCAACGCTGCCGCGCTGACGTTGTCGCGCAGATGAGCGACGGATGAGGTACCCGGGATAAGCAGAATGTTCGGTGAGCGCTGGAGCAGCCACGCCAGCGCCACGGTCATTGGTGTGACGCCAAGACGGGTGGCGACTGCTTCCAGCCTGTCAGACTGAAGAGGGGAGAAACCACCGAGCGGGAAGTAGGGTACGTAGGCGATACCCTGCGCGGCGAGGGAGTCGACCAGGCCATCGTCGTCTCGGTGAGCGAGGTTATAGAAGTTCTGCACGCACACAATCGGCGCGATGGACTGTGCCTCGGCGATCTGCTCAGCGTTCACGGTACTGAGGCCGAGGTGCTTGATCAGTCCTTCTTGCTGCAGTTGCGCGAGCACCGTAAACGGTTCGGCGATCGAGCCAGGAGTGGGGCTGTCGAACCCTCCGACGCGCAGGTTAACAACGTCGAGTACGTCTAGTCCGAGATTCCGCAGGTTGTCATACACGGCCTGACGCAGCTGCTCGGGAGCTAGCGCCTGCGGCCAGTTCCCCTTGGAGTCTCGCAGAGCACCGATCTTGGTCACGATGTGCAGCTCGTCCGGGTAGGGGTGCAGGGCTTCCTTGATGATCTGGTTGGTGATATGCGGGCCGTAGAAGTCAGCCGTGTCGATGTGCGTGATACCCAGGCGCACGGCTTCGCGCAACACGGCCACAGCAGCATCGCGATCAGCTGGTGGGCCGAACACATGCGGGCCAGCCAGCTGCATGGCACCATACCCCATGCGAGTGATAGTCAGATCCCTGGCCATAGTGAATGTTCCTGCGACTGTGGCTGGTACATTATGCGATACCATAGAAAATTTCCTCTTTCTCTGATTGAAACGACGACAATCACGATGTGATACACTTAGGCGATCATGTGATACATTGAAAAGTATGACATGAAGGCTCTCATAGAGCCAGAGTCCTTTTATCGTATGATTGAGACTAGCAGGATAAGGAGCAAAGAGGACGGTGAGCGACGAACAACGCAGACAGGAGCTGGCGGATTTTCTCCGCACTCGACGTATGCGTCTCTCTCCTGAACAGGTCGGATTGATTGGTAGTGGGAGACGGCGCACCCCAGGATTGCGGCGCGAAGAGGTCGCGCAGCTCGCGAATGTAGGCGTTTCCTGGTATACCCTGTTGGAGCAAGGTCGCGCTATTCACCCTTCGAGCGAGGTGCTACATAGTATTGCTGATGCGTTACAACTCACACCCGACGAACGGCACCACCTGTTCTTGCTCGCCGACCAGCAACGCCTCATCGATACACACACATCTCCTGAACAGGTAAGTCCTGCATTGCGCCGTGTGCTTGACGCGCTCAATCCGCTTCCAGCCTATATCATTGGTCGTCGTTGGAATTACCTTGCCTGGAACACCACTGCTGAGCATGTTTTGTTGCTGTCGAGTTCGGTGCCGCCATATGAAAATAATGCGGTCTGGCGTATGTTTGCTAATCCAAAGGTTCATTATCTATACAACAACCCGAAATGGGAGCAGGTCGCGCAGAAAGTGCTCGCGGAATTCCGTGCTGATAGCGCTCGTTATGCTGATGAAGAATGGTTCAAACGCTTGATAGCTGACTTGCAGCGTGTCAGTCCTGAGTTTCGCGCATGGTGGCCTCGTCACGAGGTGCGTGGGAGAAGCGATACGATAAAAGAGTTAGAGCATCCGCTGGTGGGGAGCCTGAGGTTCGAGCAAACCACCTTGCAGGTGCCTACGATGCCCCAACTCAAAATCATGGTCTATACCCCGCTCCCCGAAACAGGTACGCTGGAAAAGCTCCAACAGTTGATGGATCAGAGCATAGCCATGAAAGCTGTGTAGCGAGCCGGCCACCCGCAAGGGGTGGCCCTACATTTTGGGTGGCGC
>JAFMRP010000168.1 GCA_017354095.1 Ktedonobacteraceae bacterium | reverse complement strand
TTATCGGCGGCCTGAGTATGATTATTCTCAATTGTATTCCTCTGCTTCTACGTAGCATTCGTAGGATAGAGTAGATCGCCCTCCCTTGACAAAACACAAGCGGTGCCATTAGACTTAGAAAAACACTCAGGAGAAGAAAGAAGCGTGACGACCATGCCGCTACAGCACTCGTGCTTTTATCCGCAGATGCTCGTTACCGTTTGCTGTGTGTATTCCCCTATTATGGTGGAACTTACCCACGGCTGGTCGTCGCTGTCCTTTCCATCCCCAATCGTCATATAGCTGCCAAAGGGCATAGAAGGGGCGCAGGCGACGGGCCTGCGCCCCTTCCTTTTTTTGTTCTGCTATCGCGGTTATTACCAGAGGAGAAGAAGCATGTCAATCATCGAGGTAGATGGCTTAGCCAAAACCTTTCGAAGTCGAGAACGGGCCGCTGGACTGGCGAGCAGCCTGCGCTCTTTTGTTGTCCCACGCTATCGTGAGCGTGAGGCGGTCAAGAGCATCAACTTTTCGTTGGAAGCTGGCGAAGTGCTCGCCTTTATTGGTCCCAATGGTGCTGGAAAAAGCACCACCATCAAGATGCTGACCGGCATTCTTCATCCTACCTCTGGCAGCGCGAAAGTGCTGGGGTTGACGCCGTGGCAGCAGCGGCAGCAGCTGGCCTATCACATTTCCAGCCTGTTTGGTCAGAAGTCGCAGCTCTGGTATCACCTGCCGCCGCAAGATACCTTTGACCTGCTGGCGCGCATCTACGAGCTGGACATGACGCAATATCGCAGGAGGCGTGCTTTCCTGGTGGACGTGTTTGACATTGCCGAGCATATGCGTACACCCGCGCGCAAACTGAGCCTGGGCGAACGGATGCGCTGCGAGCTGGCGGCAGCGCTGCTGCACAAGCCGCAGATCGTCTTTCTGGACGAACCAACCATCGGCCTGGATGTTATTGCCAAGCAGCGCATCCGCGATCTAATCGGGCAGCTCAACGAAGAGGAGGGTATGACCGTTTTTCTAACGAGCCATGACGCTGGCGACATCGAGCAGGTCTGTCGCCGGGCCGTCGTCATCAATCACGGGGAGATCATCCTTGATGAGCCAGTGGCAACGCTCAAGCGCGATTACCTGAAGGCGAAAACGATTGATCTGCTACTGAGCGAGCCAGCGGAGACACTGGTGAAAGTGGATGAAGCAGGAGGGGAGCCACGGCTCAGCATCCAGCTGCCGGGCTCGATCCATGAAGAGATACAGGCGCACGAGGGGATACAGGTGTTGAAGATGCAGGGGCACGGGCTGAAGCTGGAGATTGATACGGCCCTCTGCCCGCTAGAGCCTGTTGTAGCCGCGATAATGGAGCGGAGCCACATTGTAGACATGACCATTGCTGATCCGCCGATGGAGGAGATCATCGCGGCCATCTACAATCAGCGAGGTCAGCAGGAAGCAACGGTGGTAGAGCGAACGGAAGATGTAGAGGTAGTCCAATGAAGCAAATGGGAGGCGTATCGCCAATGGAGACGGGGCTAGAGCCGGCACGGCGCATACAGGACGACCTGGTCCGGCGTCTCAGGCTGGTGATGATGAAATATATCACCGTCCTGCGCATCAGCATAGCCAACAATCTGGCCTATATTATGGAGGTATTCTTCCGGGCCCTGTTGCTTATCGTGCTTGTTTTTGTGCTGACCCAGTTGTGGAAAACCACCTTCGCGCTGCGGGGAGCGCGCACGCTCAGCGGCTTCACCATAGCCGATATGATTTGGTACCTTGTGGCTGCTGAGACGGTTGCGATGAGTTTGCCGTCGTTGACGAGGCGGATCGATCAGGAGGTGCGTTCCGGGCAGCTGGCCTATCTGCTGGGGCGGCCATGCAGCTATGTGCTTTACAATTTCGCGCACTACCTGGGCGAGCGGCTGGTGCGCCTGACGATGAATGCGATAGTGGGAGCCGTGCTGGCGCTGCTCATGGCAGGCCCGCCACATTTTACGTGGCAGGGATTGCTGGTCTGGCCCCTGGTCACCCTGCTCGCGCTGTGTATCGACTTTGTTTTTCATTTTAGCATCGGCCTGCTGGCATTCTGGAGCGAGGAGACACAATCCTTTTCGCTGATCTTCAGTCGCCTGACGCTGGTGCTGGGCGGGGTACTGGCACCGCTAGAGATTTTTCCAGAGCCGCTGCGCAGCATAGCTCAGGCATTACCATTCAGCGCCATCCTCTATGGTCCGGCGCGAACCCTGGTCCATTTTGAGGCGGATCGCCTGCCTGGTCTGTTATTGCAGCAGGGGCTGACACTGGCTGTGGGCTGTGTTATCCTGCTGGCCATTTATCGGATAGCGGTGCGCCGCGTCAACATCAATGGAGGGTAAGGTATGTTCGTACTGAAACGCTGTGCCAGTACGGTGCGCCTGATACTAGCGTATGCAAAGGCGAACACCCTGGCGGCGATGGAATATCGTTCGGCGTTCACGGTGCAGGTGATCGCGATGGCGGCCAATGACTGCCTGTGGTTATTCTTCTGGTGGAACTACTTCCGGCAATTTCCGCTGGCCAACGGCTGGCAGGGAACGGACATTGTGATCCTCTGGGCGGTAACGGCATGTGGCTTTGGCCTCAGTGTCGCTGTTTTTGGCAACGCGCGCCAGATTGCGATGCTGGTCATGAATGGTGGTCTGGATGCTTACCTGGGCATGCCGCGTTATGCCCTGCTGCACGTCTGTATTGCAGCTACTGATCCACCCGCATGGGGGGACATCATTTTTGCTGTTGGCGCGTTTCTGCTGCTGGTACATCCATCGTTATGGCAGATACTGCTGTTTGTTGTGTTAGTTTTTCTAGTATCGTTTATATTCACCGCTTTTATCGTTATTCTTTGCTCACTGGCCTTCTTCCTGGGGAATACTGAAGGCATGACCCAACAGATGTTTGGCGCGCTGATCTCTTTCAGCACCTATCCGATGGACATCTTCCACGGGATTGTACGTGTCGCGCTTTTCACCGTGCTGCCGGCGGGTTTTATCTCGTTTGTGCCGCTGCAACTACTGCGGCACTTCAGCTGGTTACTGCTGGGCGGCCTGGTGGGTTTTACCGTTCTGCTCGTGGGTATGGCCGTAGGTCTCTTTGCGCTGGGCACCAGGCGCTACGAGAGTGGGAATCTGTTAGGGATGCAGAGTTAGGGCCTGGTGTGGTTCGACTTTTGATAGGCAGTCGTGGCAGCGGCCGCGGAAGATGACCTGTGCCTCCTCAACGACGCCCGGGACGCTTTCTGGGGTTAAGCAGGGTTTTTCTCCTTTCACACAGGGGATATTGACCACATCGCCGCAAACGATGCAGACAAAGTGGTGATGCCAGGTGGAGCCTTCCTCGTAGAGTGCACGGCCCGGGCCTACGTCTGCCATCATCACCAATCCCCGGTTTAGCAGGGCATCGAGGGAATTATAAACGGAGGCGCGAGGCAGCGGTGTCTGGCGCTCTTGTAGTATTTCAGCCAGCTCATCCGCTGAATAGTGTCCTTTCAGTTCATGTAGCAGGCTCAAAATCAGCAGACGTGGGCGTGTTGCCTTCAGGTTTGCCTCGCGCAGCCGTTGGACCGGGCTTTTCTCGGCTTTATTTTGATCCATCGAAGATGGTTGTTTCTGGTCATTTGTTCTCTTCATCAGCACCGTTTATTCCCCGCTCCGTCTCATCTTTATATAATGATTTGGACAATATCCAATATAGCATGTTTTTTAGCGAGGATCAAGGGAAGAAGAGCTCTTTCATTCATTTGTTACCTTGACTTTATCTAAATTACCACGTATATTAGACTTTGTCTAAGAAAAGATTGGTCAACGCAGGAGCAGGTACTGCTGTGTTGACCGTGGCGCAGATGAACCAATCCATGGACGTGCATAAGGTGGTTAGGGATAACCCTTTTTTTGGAACGGCGGTATGCTCATTCTTGACGGGGTAATGTTGAAGTTCCAGAAGGGGACAGGAACGGATGAACAAGCATATACTCGTGGTGGATGATGATGAGGAGATACGATCCCTTTTACAAGAAGCGCTGGAGGGTGAAACATTCATTGTGGATACGGCGAGTGACGGGCTTATCGCTTTAGACAAAATCACTCATCAGCAAACAATGTATGAAGTAATCTTGCTGGATCTGACCATGCCAGGCATGAACGGTCTGCAACTGATCCAGATATTACGGCAACGAGAAGAAGCAAGGCTGCACTCCATTATTGTACTCAGTGGTGATTACAGCGCACTTCAGCAGGCCACCAGTCTAGGGATTCGCCAGTGTTTGATCAAGCCTTTTGACCTGGAGGCGCTCCTGAGCTCCGTATATGCCCGCGTAGAACATCCCATATGATACTCTCCCCCCTATAGTCATGACCGATTTGTCCTAAACATCCTGAATTCAGCAATAGTGTAGTGAAAATAGTGTGGTGTAGTGATAGCAGCTACTGGAAACGAAACTCTTCAGGGAAGATACTGGAGAAAAGGAGCTCCATTGTGGAACACGAGCCATTCGAGCGGGTCCACTGGCTGATGGACCCGCTCGTCCGTGGGCAATCGTTGAGTGCGTTATCAGAAGAGCAGCCGGCCATCTCAGACGAGTCCGCCAGTGAACGGCATATCCAGGCAAACGTCCAGGAGCCATCTGAGGGAGGCAGTACTCATATGCTGCGTGAGGTGGCGCAGATCACCGCGCAGAGCTTTCAATCCTCTCAGGAAGCAATGAATGTCGCGCTTGACGTGCTCGGACGGTTCCTTGATAGCCAGACACTTTTCATCGGGCGAGTCGGGGTATATGAGGCGGAAAAGAAGGACGCAGCCGATGAAAAGAGTGTAGAGCAGCACACGCTGAAGATTGTGGCGGTGCGTAATCGAGGCACGTCTCTCCCGGCCATTGGATCAGAGGGGCCACTCAGCAGAACATATTGCCAGACAGTCTGGCAGACCCAGCAACCGCTTATCGTCGAAGATGCCAGGCGTTACCCATTTTACCAGGGGCTCGCCACGACCGAAGAATATAACATTGGTTCCTATATCGGGGTGCCACTCATCTACAGCGATGGTCGTGTCTATGGAACCCTCTGTTCTCAGGACGCTCGTCCACGACCGCTCGCCGATCAGCCGGAGAAGCTGGAGCTGATGCAAATTGTGGCCCGCTTCCTGATTTCCCACATCGAGCGCGAGGAGCTCACCACCCATTTGCGCGAGGCGGAGCAGGTCCAGGCCGAGCTGGCGCGTAAGGAGCGGCAGGCGCGTGCCGAGGCTGATCGACGCGTTCACGAACTGGAGGCCATCTTCGAGACCATAGGTGATGGCTTACTCGTCTGTGATCGAAATGGGCGGCTGCAGACGAATACTGCCGCGCGTGGTCTTTTAGCTATCGATTCCCCGCAAGACGACCGTTTACAGTATCTCTTTGAGCGGCATGGAGAGAGTGCACTTGTTCGGGATGAACATGGTCAACCGCTTGCTGTGGAGCACTGGCCGATCACGCGCGTACTGCAAGGGGAGCACCTGATCGGCACACAGATTGTCAACATCCAGCGGGTGAATACACTGGGCGAGATTAGATACCTGAGCGTATCAGGTATGCCGATTGCTGATCAGCGGGGGCAGATCAACGGCGGAGTGCTCGTATTTCGCGACGTGACGGA
The DNA here is from genome assembly GCA_017354095.1 of Ktedonobacteraceae bacterium. GTDB lineage: Bacteria > Chloroflexota > Ktedonobacteria > Ktedonobacterales > Ktedonobacteraceae > Bu33. The sequence continues at coordinate 2,687 of JAFMRP010000168.1, read as the reverse complement.
ACGTTATCTGCAGACGAGACAAACGCAGGAAACGCTCGACTCCCTGCTAACTCTGGCCGAGGCTCTGGCATGGCTGCCGGAAAACGGGCTTGAATTCTTCTCCGCTCCTGCCAGTCAGTCATCTCCTCTACAGTCTGCTAGTAAGTGTCTGAAGCATCTCATATCCACCATCTTGCAATGCCAGGACGTAGGGATGATCTCCATGGAGCACGAAACCGTGAAGTGGCAGTTGCTTACCGAGTGTGACCCCGAACAGGAGCACGAGTCTCCGTGGTGGCAGGAGGTCAGGAATCTCTTTGACTCTACCCAGGACGCTGATGTTGGTCATCTGCGCAACAACGAGGTCGTGATGCACGCTCTGCAGCCACAGGTGGGAACGGACACACCGATGCTGGTGGAGACCCCGATGTTTCTGGGGAACCGCCTGCTGGGAGCACTCATGCTGATGTATCGCCAGCGTGACGCCACACTGACACCTGGAGAGGATGCTCTGGTAAAAGCTGTCGCCAAGCTGACCGGGCTGGTATACGAGCGCGAACGCCTGTTGCAAGAGCAGGCCGAAACGCGGGCAAGGGCGCTGGCATTGCAGGAAACCAATCAGCGCTTCAACGAGTTTCTGAGCATTGCCAGTCATGAGCTCAAGGGGCCGCTTACCGTCTTGAGGGGCAGCATGCAGTTAGCACGACGCGCACTGCGCAAGCTGTCGTCCCAGCGTGCTCTAGAAGAGAGTGATCTATCGTCCAGTTTGCTGGAGAAGATGCAGCGGTATATAGAGCGCGCGGAGCAGCAGGTGAGGATGCAGGATCGCCTGGCGAGCGACCTGATTGATGTATCGCGTATTCGAGCGGGCAAGCTTCAGTTGCATCTGCAGCCCTGCGACATGGGACAGATTGTATGTGAGATTGTCGAGGATCAGCGCCAGATGGCGGAGGGGCGAGTCATCAACCTGGAGCTGTCCACGGAGAAGATCGCCATGTATGGTGATGCAGACCGCTTGGGGCAGGTCGTGAATAACTATCTGACGAACGCCCTCAAGTATTCATCGTCCGACAGGCCAGTCGGAGTGGCAGTCACAACCGATGGGGAAAGCGTATGCGTAACGGTCAGCGACGAGGGGGTAGGTTTAACGCCAGACGAGCAGCAACGTGTCTGGGAACGATTTTATCGTGTCAAAGGTGTGCATGTACTGAGTGGAAATGGTATTGGTTTAGGTCTGGGCTTACACATTTGCAAAACCATTATCGAACAGCACGGTGGTAGGGTGGGGCTGCAGAGCACGCCCGGCGAGGGCTCGCATTTCTGGTTCACCCTCCCTCTGAATCGGGCTGGTTCTTCCCAGGGGGAAGAGCAAACGTAGCCGGGAAGGAAGGTATGCGGAGGAGATGGCTGCTAAGCAGCCATCTCTATGAGCTCTGCAGGAGCCAGGTCAGTTCTCTGGTCAGGGCGGTGGTATAGAGGGCATTGACCAGCACATTGCGCAATCCATACCAGAATGGATTATTGACCTGAGACAGCCAGCCAATCCATTCGGAGCGATCAGCAACGCGTTTCACGCGCGGTATCCGCTTCATTTCATAGGCACGAAGCGCCGTTGGGATATCTGTTGCGTGTGCCTGCAGGCACTCGGCCAGGACTGGAGCGTCTTCGATAGCCTGGCATCCTCCCTGCCCCATATTGGGGGCCATAGCATGCGCGGCATCGCCGACCAGCACCACTCGTCCCTCGCTCCACCTCGTCAGCGGGGCAATGGCATATACATCCGCGTGTATAATCATAGAGGCCTCGGTCGCCTCTAGAACCTGCTCGATGGGATCATGCCAGCCGCGGAAGAGCGCCTGGACGCGTTGTTTGCGCTTCTCCGGCGCTTCGTCTTTGCCATCTCGTTCGGGGACCGTTCTGGCCACAAACCAGTAGACACGCTCATCTTTTAGCGGGATGAGGCCGATACGCCGGCCGATGCCCCATGTCTCGCTCGAAATGCCGAACGGGATGAGATCCCTGTTGAGCGAAGCAATGCCTCGCCAGGAGGAGTAGCCTGCATAGTGGATACGAGGGGGACCGAAGAGCTGCTGGCGAACGATGGAGCGAATGCCATCGGCACCGATCAGCAGGTCGCCCTTTGCCGTTGTGCCATCCGCGAAAGACGCCTCAACCCCGCCGGCATCCTGAGTAAAGCCATTACACTGCTTTCCCAGTTCGACCGGGACTCCCGCAGCTTCGACCGCTCGCAAGAGCGCGCCCTGCAGATCCGCGCGATGCATAACCTGGATGGGGCTGCCGGAGATATCATCGACGTGGATGCGCGATAACGTCTTTCCTTGCCAGGTGCGGATAGTGCGATAGTGAGCTGGCATGCCGAGCGAGGGCAGTACCTCTGTCAGGCCAAGCTGTTGCAAAACGCGAACCGCGTTCGGCCACACCGTCAGGCCGGCGCCAACTTCTTTGATCTCTGATGTTCGTTCGTATACGGTTACCTGCTGACCTGTGCGAGCCAGGGCCAGGGCCACTGCCAGGCCGCCAATGCCGCCCCCGATCACCAGTATTTTCACGGTCTCTCTCCCTTCGTCTGTGCCAGCGAGCCCGGCTACCCTCTGTATTCCGACCACCAACGCCGCTGGCGCGTCTCCCTGCGGTCAGGCGGTCGGAAAGGAAGACCCTTGGTATTCCGCCAGAAACGGTGGGCCTCT
>JAFMRP010000924.1 GCA_017354095.1 Ktedonobacteraceae bacterium | reverse complement strand
ACCAGCGTGCCCTTCGGGAATGTAGGGCCCCCTTGTGGGGCCGGCTCGCTCACGCCCTGACGCTGCCGTGCCATCTACCACCCTTGTACCCCCGTAATGTATTCATAACCATCAGGCGGCGCGCCTATCAAACGAAGTTTGACAGGTAGTCACATTGATATATACGTGAGCACAGATAAAAGAGTTGAAGAAATTTATCCCCATTTGCTGCTTATTTTTACCATCCACTCAAAATTGCTCTATCTATTAGCCAATTTTCGCCTGTTAACATGGAAATTTTTACTTATTTTTGCCCCGGTTCGCGCCGCTCCGCTCCTCTCCCATTGCGCATTCTGCTATCATTGGAAATACAGGAACCCTGAATAGCTGACAATCACAGCAATTTTTCCGGCAAAAACTGATCCCTGGACCCGCAATCTTATGACAAAACAAGGAGCCCTTTCATATGTCTATCGATCCTCAGGCCCTTTGGTATATCAATGGCCGCTGGGTACATCCCAACGCAGCCACCATCCCAATCACCGATGTCGCGGTGCTGCGCGGCTATAGTCTCTTTGAATCACTACGCACCTATAATCGTCACCCCTTCCATCTGCGAGAACACCTGGAACGCCTCTACCGCTCAGCTGAGCATATTGAACTGGTACTGCCCTTCTCGCGTGACGAAATTACTGATATCGTGCAGCAGGTTATTGAGCGCAATACCTATCAGCATGCCTCCCTACGCATCCTCATCACAGGTGGTCAGAGCACCGACGGCATTATTCCCGACGGCCTTCCAACTCTGTCAGTGCTGATCACACCACTGGGAGAGCGCGACATGGAACGCTTCGCGCGCGGTGTCCATCTCATCACGACCCATCTCCACCGCGAGATGCCCGAAGCCAAAACCACCAGCTATATTTCCGCCATCCGTGCGCTCAAAGAGGCCGCACGCCATGACGCAACCGACGCCCTCTTCGTCAACGAACATGGCCACGTACTTGAGGGCACGCGCAGCAACTTTTTCATCTTCCTCGACGACCTGCTGATCACACCACGCACCGGCATCCTGCTGGGTGTGACACGCCAGGTGGTGCTCGAACTGGCCCGCTCCCACTTCAAAGTTGAGGAAAGGCCAATCCTGCTAGAAGAACTATCAGAGGCCGATGAAGCCTTCATCACCGGCTCATCCAGAGAGATTACACCGGTCGTGCGTATCGACGACCGCATCATTGGCACCGGCCAACCAGGCCCACGCACCTACGAACTGGAGCAACGTTTCATCGACATGGTAGAACGCGGCGACTTTTAACCCGCCAATACGAATAAAAAAACAACACAGACCCCCGCCGGGCGGGAACACTCCCGGCGGGGGTCTGTTCGCGAAAAAAGAGGGATTGTACCAGTCTCAAGCTTTATGCGGCACCATTCAACGAACGCTCAGCCTGCCGCTTGGCTCGCAGCACATGCTCGGCTGCAGCCTTCAGGCGCGCCTCACTGCGCGGACCGAAACCCGGCAAGTGGCGAATACTCTGATTATGCGCTGCCCGCCACAACTTCTCTATCGAATCGATCCCCAGTTCATCATGCAGCCTGATAGCCGTATAGGGACCAATATGCTCAACCGTCATCAGCGCACGCACACCAGCCGGCAGCGTCTGCAAAAACAATCCTGTCTGGAAGGTCATCGTGCCAAACTCAACCAGCTCGGTGATACGCTTACGCAGGCGCTCACCCAGCCCCGGCACTGGCAGCCTCTCGCCACGCGCGAGAATGTCAACCGCCGGCTCCTGTAAATCCAATATCCCACGGGCCGCGTTACGATACGCCTGGATACGATATAGATTGCCGTTCTGTCCCTCAATCAGATCAGCAATGCTGGAAAGTACCTCCGCGATCTGCCGATTGGTCACACGCGCAGAAACCGGCGCCTCAATCTCTAAACCCGGCAGCGTCTGCTGCGCCGGCTGCTTCCTACTGCCCCTGACCTTGAGTGGCGGTAAAATGTTAATGGTTTGCGTAAGTTGCATAATGCTCATACACAGCCCCTCCTTTTGGTAAAAAGAAGAAAAAGAAAATTGCTAATACCAGGGAAGAAATAGTGGACGCAGTAAGGGTAAGCTGTGCGTTAGTGTACAAACTACATAGAAATCATGTTCAAATTATAGCACAAAATGAGCAGCAGGTCAAATCTTCCGGAACACATTTACATCTTTCTACCTATAAAATTCTTTTTCTCCCCCCCACAAACGGTAACTATCAAGATTACTATTTCCCTTCAATCAGGTACAATATTCTCCTCTTTTTCTGTTATCCTTGAATAGGACGCACACGATATTTCCAGTGAAAGGACCAGAAAAAAATGCCACATCCTCTCATCACTCAATTGCGCTACGCTCGCAGCGAATTCAAACGCGGGCTTCTCGGGCTCAGCGATCCCGATGCACGCCGCCGTCATCTCCCCATGAACTGCATCAGTTGGAATATTGGCCACATGGCCTGGCAGGAGCAGCGCTACTGGCTCACCCGCCTGCAGGGACAGACCCCACTCCCTCACCTCAACGAACTGGTCGGCAACGGCCAACCAGCCTGCACCCCTCCACTCGCCGAAATGTGGGAAGCCTGGCAAACCATCACCAATCTCACCAATCCTTTTCTTGACACCCTCACCATCCCCAAGCTACAGGAGATTCACTACCTCGACGACCAGCAAACAACCTTTACCCCTGGCTCCCTGCTCCAACGCGTCATCTACCACTACTGGTACCACACAGGCGAAAATGCAGCGATCCGGCAAGTGCTCGGTCACTCCAACCTGCCCGAGTTCGTCGGCAACATCGATGACAAGGCCCCCTACCGCCCCGAAACAACCACCTGAACTCCACCGAGTCACCACCCATGCTCGCATTTCAATTCATAAATAAACATATAGCAACCTTTATAAGCACAAAAGGCGTCTAAACCCGCCTGGGGAGCGGTTGTGGAACGTGTGGAGCTTCGATGGAGCTTTGTGGAACTTGTGTGGAACTTCTACATCGGCTCCACAGGCCGCTGTGGAGCTTTGTGGAGCTTTCCAGTACGAGTTTTCGTAAAATCACTCTCAAGCACAAAATCGCCTCATAATAAGCGGCGGTGGGGG
>JAFMRP010000923.1 GCA_017354095.1 Ktedonobacteraceae bacterium | reverse complement strand
AGTCAGCCAGCATCTCTAGCACTTCTTCAATGCGCCGCTGCTTCCTGGTTTTGCGTGAAGACATGGTGATTTCGAAAAACTCGTCGATCTTCAGGTCTTGTTTTCTGGCCCATTCCAGGATTTCCAGTTTCTGGTTGCCCAGATCCTGCCTATCGGTGGACGTTCTCAAATAGGCGATAGTCTGGCTCATATGGAGACTGTTTCCTTTTAACCTCTTTTTGCCCACAAGACAGAGACATTTTGTTGTGGTAATACAAAGTATATCACCGTCCAAACTGTATGCTTCTTAACGAGCGTTATGACGTAGACAGCAAGCGATCTGAGACGCACGCGCGACGTTTCTCCTACTCCTCCGCCCATCCCATTGCTTGTGATTCGCTTCTCCCTTTAGGATAGGCGCAGGAACTCACCGCTCTCGCGCCGCGCGTGGGAGTAATCTGCGTGGGTTGAAGGATGGTGTTTGTATGACCTCAGTTGAGCGAACTGCGTATCCTCGGTTCACTCGCGCTCCATCGGTCAAGGAACTGCGGACGCTCTACACCCCGACGCTAACGGACATCGCGTTTGTCACCACCACGGCACGTGGACCAGCCCAAAAATTCGGGTTGATGATTCTCCTCAAAGTGTACCAGCGCCTGGGGTATTTCCCCAAGCCAGAAACCATCCCTGGGGCCATTATTGGCCATATTCGTAGTGTCCTCAAACTCGATGCCGATGCCATTCCCGATATTGCCTCTAATCATACCCTCTATCGTTATCATGCCCAGATCCGCAAGCACCTGGAGATGATCAGTGAGGGGAAGTATATCCGGCATGTTGCGGCCTCCGCTATGCACCAGGCGGCCCAACGTATGCAAAGCCCGGCGGATCTCATCAGTGCCGCTGTGGAGGTGTTGGTGAAAGAGCAGTGCGAACTGCCCGCCTTTGGCACCTTAGAACGCCTGGCGAGACGGATTCGCGCCGTGGTCCACCGGGGAATCTATCGCCGTATTGCCGAGCGGCTGACCGATGAGCAGGCAGCGTCTCTGCTCCGCTTGTTGGAAGCTGATCCCACCACTGGCCTCACCGCCTTTCACCGGATCAAGGAAGTCCCCAAGAGCGCCACCCTCACCCATCTGGATGAGTGGCTGGCCCGCCTCACCTGGCTGCAATCGCTGGGGGTGATGCAGCCGCTGCTCGAAGACGTTCGTCTCACGAAAGTGAAACATCTGGCAGAAGAGGCGCAGGCGCTCCATGCCACCAACCTGTGGGACTTCTCGGCGGACAAGCGCCTCGCATTGCTGGTCTGCCTGATCCAATTGGCTCAGGTCTCCACCCGTGACGAGATCCTTCAGATGTTCATCAAGCGCATGAGTCGGATCACCACCCGCGCCAAAGAGGAACTGGAGCGGGTACGCACCGAGGAACGTGGCTTGGCTGAGCATCTCGTCGAGGTCTTCTCGGATGTCTTACAGGCGGCGGCAGACAAAGAAGACCCAGAGAAGGCGATGGGCGCCATTGTCGAGGTGTTAGATCGGGAGGGAGGAGCCGCCCGTTTGCATGAGCAGTGCGAGCAGGTGAGTGCCCACCACGGCGACCGCTACCAGCCGTTTGTCTGGCGGTTCTACCGTTCCCATCGCCACGCCCTCTTCCGCGTGATCAAGACCTTGCGGTTCGAGTCCACCAGTTCGGACCAGACGCTCATTGACCTTGACCCGGTTTGGTAGAGCCTCCACCAATTGGAGCTGAGAGGATGAAAGACGTTTTTACGTTACGTAACGTTTGACGTTTCTATTCTATCATACTAAATATATTACGTCAAACATTACGTAACGTTCGCTGATTTCCAAGTTGTTCGTATACGAGCGGACTCACATAGCCGAGAGTCGAATGCCGTCTTTGCCGGTTATAGTAGATTTCCAGGTACTCAAAGAGTGAGCGTCTGGCTTGCTCATGAGACGAATAGACGAGGCTTGCCACACATTCCTCTTTGAGTGAACCGAAAAAGGATTCCATCGCGGCGTTATCCCAGCAATTGCCTTTACGAGACATACTTACCACCATCCCCATGTGCTCAAGTTGGAGGCGATAGGCTCGGCTCGTGTATTGGCAACCTCGATCACTGTGATGGAGCAGTCCCGCTTTGGGGCGGTGTTGGAGCACAGCCATCTTCAAAGCGTTTTCCACCAGTTCTTCATCACAACAGGCCGACATGGACCATCCCACCACCGCCCGCGAATACAGGTCCAGGATCACGGCAAGGTAGAGCCAGCCTTGTGCCGTAGGAATAGACGTGATATCTGTTGCCCATTTTGTGTTCGGCTCTCTGGCTGTAAACTCTCGATTTAAGACATTGGGGGCAACTGGATGAGAAACATCTCTTTTGGTTGTCACCACCTGGCGGTGTTTGCGTTTGGCGCTCATATCCGCCTCACGCATCAACCTGGCGACCCGTTTGCAAGAGATGCTTCGCCCCTGGTCCTTCAATTCTACATGGATGCGTGGACTGCCATATCTGCCTCGGTGCGTGACAAAGACCTGCCGAATCTCTTGAATCAGCTGAGCATCTTCTCGCTTCCGCTCACAGGTCGGGCGCTTGCGCCAAGCGTAATAGCCGCTTTCCGAGATACCGAGCACTCGGCACATGACGGCGACGGGAAACTCCTGTTTGTTTTGTTCGATAAATCGATATTTTATTTGGATCCCCGTGAAAAGATGCTCACTGCTTTTTTTAATATATCACGCTCCTGTTGGACTCTTTCCAATTCCCGTTTGAGGCGACGATTTTCCTCTTCTAATGGTGCTTGATGTCCACTGCCTGGAAACGCATCTTTTCCATTCTGACCCAGCTCCTTGCGCCATTGGTGAATAGAGGTGTCAGAGATGCCCAACTCGCGGGCCACCTGTGTGATCGGCTTGCCTGACGTTTGAGCAAGTCGCACCGCTTCTTCTTTAAATTCTCGTGTATAGACTTTTTGGACTTTTGCCATGCTGATCCTTTCCCTTCTTTGCTAGAGTATATCTCAGCTTTGTGGACTCTACCAAATCGGCTCTTCCGCAACTTTCGTGCTTCGGGATCTGCCGAGAAATATAGGCTCATGCGGAATCGTCTCCAGAAGCGGAATGAGCAAGTTGAGAAGATT
>JAFMRP010000922.1 GCA_017354095.1 Ktedonobacteraceae bacterium | reverse complement strand
CGTCTTGGCGAGCACAAATATGTCGAGGTCGATGGCTCGCATGAGGCGTGCTTTACTCGTCCCATTGAATTGGCCAATGCCATCGTTGAAGCCAGTAGCAATTAAGTTTTTAGAAATGGGAGGCTTCGCGGACGAAACCTCCCCTATTCGCCACTCAAAGAGTCCTGATTGCCGACCTGTCAATGGCAATTTGGAATTCGTGCCGAAGCCCAAATTGCCATTGACAATTGTAGACATCAACATTGAGATATGGGAATAGACGCATGAAAAGTATAAAAAATTATAATGCGTTTGCGGGTCAGAATAAGGAACGATTGGCTGCATTGAGCGACGGCATCTTCTCTATCGCGATGACCCTGCTAGTACTGGAGTTGCGTGTACCAGATGAAGCAGTCAAGGAAGCGACGCTCCATCCTGGCTCACAATTTTTATGGATGGGGGATATGTTAACCGCCGAAGGGCTTTTCTGGACGAAGGTAATGAGCCAGCTTGCGCCCAGCCTTGAAGTCTACCTCACAAGTTTTCTGACGTTGGGCATCTTCTGGGTTGCGCAGCAGACACAACTCAACGATTTTAAGCGCAGTGATCGCAATATGGCCTGGATACATCTGGCATTTCTGCTTATGGTATCGCTCATCCCGTTCTCTACTGGAGTCCTGACCGACTTCATCACTCTCCGTTCTGCTCTGTTCATCTACTGGCTCAACCTTTTCCTGCTCGGAGCGTCGCTTTTCGCCAGCTTGAGCTATGCTGAGAAGGCGAAGCTCATGAGAGAAGATATGACAGCCGAGAGATTCAGCGGTCAGAAACAGCGCCTGATCCTCTATCAGGGACTCTATCTTTTCGCCTTCCTTCTGTGTTTCATCAATACCTATGTGAGCATCACACTCCTTGTGCTCGTACAATTGAATTCGGCTCTGGCGCCACGATTTTTGGGGTTGAATCGCCTATGACAAAGGCCATGTATCTGATCTGGCGTTACGGTAACAGAGGGGCGCGGACTGCGTGTGCCTCTGTTCGACATCTACGAAAGGCAAGGTTTCCGAATATCAATGAGAACACCTTATAACAGGATCGCGGGTGAGAACCTGGACCGACTGGCTGCGCTTTCCGATGGCATCTTCGCGGTCGCCATGACCTTGCTCGTGCTGAATCTGCACATTCCCGAAGCTCTTCCTAAAGGGATGATCAGCATCGACGATGGGGTTGGACTTCTCAGAGCCCTGATCCGCCATTTACCCAACCTGCTGGCCTATTTTATGAGCTTTCTAACCCTGGGCATTCTCTGGGTTGGGCAGCAAACCCAACTCAATCATTTCAGGAGCGTTGATCGTAATCTCACCTGGCTTCACCTGGGATTTTTGCTTGCCCTCACACTCATCCCTTTTTCCACGTCGCTCTTAGCCACGTTTATTACCAACTACGTCGCCCTTCTTATCTACTGGCTGAATATTCTCCTGATGGGAGTCACGCATTTCGCTAGTTGGCGCTACGCGTCCCACATCGGACACGTGAGAGAGGATATGGCAACTGAAGAGATGAGCCGTGTCCACGAGCGCCGCCTCATCATTGCTCAATCGCTCTATGCGCTCACCGTCATTCCTGCCTTCATCGTCAAGAATACCTCTGTGAGTATTGTGCTTATCGTCCTCATACAGCTCAACTATGCAATCGCGCCCCGGATTCCTCTCTTGGATCGCCTCTGAACAATGGAATGGCAATAAGTTGACATAACGAAGAGGTCTCACAGAGAATGCAGAGTATTTGACAAGTCTTGTGAAAAGGGAGAACAACGTGCCCGTTGAATTTTTGACTGCGGAACAACGGAGCCGCTATGGCTGCTATGTGGGAGAACCATCCCCAGAACAACTGGCGCTCTACTTTCATCTCGACGACCGTGATCGTGCCTTGTTAGAACCCCGACGGCATGCTCATACACGCTTAGGTTTCGCCCTCCAGTTGTGTACCGTTCGGTTCCTGGGGGCGTTTCTCTCTGACCCGACCGACGTTCCTCACAACGTGATTCTGCATCTTGCTTCCCATCTCAATATTGCTGATCTGAGCATCCTTTCCCGTTATCGGGAAGGCGAGATGCGCTACGATCATATCCATGAAATTATGGCCGAGTATGGATACCAGGATTTTTCCTCTCAACCAGAACACTTCCGTTTTCTGCGCTGGCTCTACACCCGCGCCTGGTGGAGTGAAGAGCGCCTGACCGTGCTGTTTGACCTAGCCATGGCTCGTCTCATTGACCGCAAGGTGCTGCTGCCAGGAGTGAGTGTGCTGGAGCGGCTCATTTCCAGCGTGCGGGAGCATACTTCCAGGAGGCTCTGGCAAGTTCTTGCTGCCATTCCGACGCCGCAACAACGAGCGTTACTCGAAACCTTACTGGTCGTTCCGACCGGAGAACGCCAAACGCCCTTAGACCGCTTGCGGCGCGGACCAACACGGGTGAGCGGCCCGGCACTCGTCCAGGCGCTCCATCGCGTCGATGCTATCCGTCTCTTTGAGATGGAACACCTGGACCTTTCGTTTGTCCCGCGAGGGCGATTGCGTGCCCTAACGCGTCATGCAACCACTGCGCTGGTGCAGCACTTGCGTTTGCTCTCCCAGGATCGCCGGATTGCCACGTTACTCGCTTTTACCTCTACTTACCTGGCTGTTGTCCATGACGATGCGTTGGACCTTTTTGATGCGCTCATGCGCACGGCCTTCTCTACCGCCACACGGGAAGGACAACAAGAACGCCTGCGCACGATCCATGACCTGGATGCCGCCGCGCAAGTGCTGGCTTCAGCCTGTCAGGTCGTTCTTGATGAGACACAAGATCCCGCGACCTTGCGAGCGCGTATCTATGATCGTGTCCCGCAAGGGCACTTGCGAGCAGCCGTCACGACCGTTGGAGAACTCACACGCCCACCAGATGATAATTACGCACAGGAACTGCTAAATCGCTATCTCATGATGCGCCGTTTTCTCCCCACCTTCTGGCGTACCCTGGAATTCGAGTCCACACCAGGCGGGAGACCAACACTGCAAGCGGTGCAGTTTCTTCAGCAGATTGAAGGGAGATCCAGAGCACTCATGCAACACGCTCCTCGTGCCGTGATCCCGCGATCCTGGCAA
>JAFMRP010000921.1 GCA_017354095.1 Ktedonobacteraceae bacterium | reverse complement strand
CTCTGGCCCCATGCCCAGGCGGCTGCACGTTGGATGCAGGAGTATGGCGATCGGGATGGTGATGGCTTCCTCGAATACCAGACCGAATCGTCCCAGGGCCTGAGCAATCAGGGCTGGAAAGACTCCTGGGACTCCATCTCCTACAGCAGTGGGGAACTGGCGGCTCATCCTATCGCGCTCTGCGAAGTCCAGGCCTATGCCTACGCCGCTTACCGCGCCATGAGTTTCTTCGCCGCCCGCCTCAACCATTCCGAGGATGCGGCGCACTGGCAGCAGGTTGCCGAAGAGCTCCAGGCGAAATTCCTGCGCCACTTCTGGTGGGAAGAGGAAGATGCCTTCTACCTGGCTCTGGACGGCACCAAGCGTCCCTGCGACGTGGTCAGTTCCAATATCGGGCATTGCCTGTGGAGTGGCATCGTACCTGAAGACAAGGCCAGCAGAGTGATTGAGCGCCTGATGCGCGAGGACATGTACAGTGGCTGGGGCATTCGCACACTTTCAACGCAGGCCTCGCGCTACAATCCCATGAGCTATCATAACGGTTCCATCTGGCCGCACGACAACGGCATCGTCGGAGCCGGCCTCGCGCAGTACGGCGGCAAGCACGAAGCCGGGCAGGTCCTGAAGGGCCTGCTGGATTCCAGCTTCTACTACGAGCGTGGGCGCCTGCCAGAGCTCTTCTGCGGCTTTCCGCAGCGCCAGGATTACGGTCCGATCAACTATCCTGTCGCCTGCTCGCCCCAGGCCTGGGCCTCTGGGGCTCCCTTCGCGCTGCTCGGCGGCCTGCTGGGCCTGCAGCCAGACGCAGAACAAGGATGCCTGGTGCTGGAGCGGCCCACCCTGCCACCCTGGCTGAACAGCCTGGAACTGCGCGGTATGCATGTTGGTGGACGCCACATCCACCTGCACCTCACGCGCCAGAACGCGGAAACGCGCGTCATCACCGGAGCAGAGAACGAGGCCGAGATCATCGTTAAATAGGATTGTCCCTTGTTCACAATTGACAAATGCTTTTACATGAACCTATCTTTGATACAAACACACTATATCAAAGATAGGTTATATTAAATTTAATAGCTATGATGGGTTCTGGCGGTATAGCTGCCACGCGAGGGAAGGATTCCAAGGATAACAGCCAGTATGCCCTACAAAAAACCGTGTGAATCGGCCTGGGAAGCAGATCTGTAGGGTTTGGAGGGTTATGTAGGGGTTCTGTAGGGTTTGCATCGGCCTGGGAAGGGGTCCTGCAGGGTTATGTAGGGTTTTTGCACGGGATTTTCTCCCCTCCTGCATACCTCCACAGAACATTCGCCAGTGTTCGCGGCGCATCTCTCTCCTGCCTTCAGGAAATACAGATACCCCTCGCAGGTAGCCAGTCCGTTGAAAGGGAAATTACTATGTCCAGAGGAGATTTTTCAAATTCAGAAGTATATAATGGTGGCGGCGTCGACAGAAACGGCCCCTCTCATTACAACGAGGGAGGAAGCTTTAATCTCAGAGCCGCTGCGCTACATGATGGGGCGCAGTCCGCTCAAACCGATCTCGTAGGAAAGCTTGGCGAGGGCTATCAAGTTGACATCCAATCGATAGAATCAGGAAAGAAAGGAACAGCACGAATAGTTGAAGAGCACGGCACGTCTCACCTGGTAATGCAAGAGAAAGGTTCAGCAGGAGAACCAGTGCGCAACATTAGCATCGAGATCACTAACGGAGATATAGCCAAGGCATTAGATCAGGTGAAAAGTGCTTTAGACGGTTCCCGGTCGTCTGATGCTTCTTCCTCAGCAACAGAAACAACACGACCAGATGTAGCCATCCCTGGCGGGTTCAAGATCCTTGATGTGACTGAATTTAGAAATGCGGCAGCACAGGGCTATAAAGGACTGTCTCCCACAGATACAGTTCCTGATGGCATTCCGCGACCAGATGCAGCAGCGACCTCCGACGCCCAACGACAGGCTGCTCAACGAGAGTATAGCGAAGTTTACCTGCCACAGATAAGAGAAGCAGAAAAACTTGTAAACCAAGCACAGGGAGGAGTATCTCAGTTCCAAAGGGCTCTTGAGTCTGCAGGGAGGAACCTTGATGACATCAATAAGGCATATCATAAGGTAGCAAGTGAAAAAGGAGAAGAAGCTGCCAGGGCAGAGACTGAGCAAACAGGTAATAAATATGTAGCAGAGATGGAAAGTGCAAGAGGAGGCCTGGAACAATGGGAAAAATATCTTGCAGATTGTAAAACCTATCAAAACGAGGTAGCAGCCTGGGCAGCAGATTTCAGGGGAAAGTGGGGGCTGGAGGAATAATAGATACGATCAGCCAAACTTAGTCGTCAATTCAGACAGCGAGAGAGCGCGTGATCATGTACAATGATACATGGCGCTCTCTCTTTTTTGTTTGGGGGAGGCCGCAGCGTCAAGCAAAAAAATTTTTTCTTCTGGAGATAGGATCGATTATGCTACCGCAAGCCTTGCAGGCAGTACTCAAACAGCGCCCAGTTGGACTGGTCTTTGACATCGACGGCACGCTCAGCCCCATCGCGCCCACGCCTGGCGAAGCGCGGCTCTATCCCGGCATCGCGCAGAGCCTGCGCCGGGCCAGCGAGCACGCCGAGGTCGCCATCGTCACCGGGCGCGCAGTCGCTTCAGGCGCGGCAATGGTCAATGTAGAGGGCCTGACTTATATCGGCACGCACGGGCTGGAGTGGTCCACTGGCCTGCCCTCTGAACATTCCATCCAGTTACTGCCAGAGGCACAGCCCTATATCCAGCCGGGCAACCATCTGTTGGACCTGGCCGAACGCGAACTGGGTCAGTTGCCCGGCATCCTGATCGAGCGAAAAGTTATCGGCGGCGCCATCCATTATCGAAACGCGCCCGATCCTGAGCAGGTCCGGCAGCGTGTTCTCGCCGTACTGGAAGAACCCACGCGCCAGGTCAATATGCGCCTGAGCGAGGGCAAAATGATGACCGAAGTGCGCGTGCCCATCGCGGCCAACAAAGGCGCCGCCCTGCGCAACTTTGTGCGACAGAAGCAGCTGCGCGGCGTCGTCTTCGCCGGAGATGACACCACCGATCTCGACGCCATGCTTGAGATCGAACGGCTGCGTGCAGAGGGATGGGCAGCCTAT
>JAFMRP010000167.1 GCA_017354095.1 Ktedonobacteraceae bacterium | reverse complement strand
CAGCGTTAAGCCCAGGCCCCATAACAGCATATTCTGTGCCTGGTAGAGATAGGGGATGGTGCCGGCGAACTGGCGCACGTAGGGATAGTCCAGCAGGCCACGCGCCATATTACCCTGCTCCGAGACTTGCTGGATAAAACTGGGCAGATCGAGCAAGGCGTAGGGCTGCGTCACCATAAACACCAGAACGGTGATAGCGCCGATAAAGAAAAGGAAGACCAGCGCGGAGAGGTAATCACGCTGGCGATATCCGCGCAGCAGCAGCGCTACCAGTACAGGCAAGGCCAGCGGCGCCGCGCTGAACTTGGTCGCCATGGCCAGTCCATAAGCCAGGCCAGTCAGCAGCAGCCAGCGCACCGGTTTTTCCGTCTGTACTAACGCCACACAGGCCACCAGAGTCAGCATAACAAAAAACAGCAGGATGGTATCGACGGCATAGAAATGCGACAACTGGAGTTGCAAAGGGATAAAAGCTACCAGGGTGGCAGTGAGCAGAGCAACGCTCCATGCGCGGCTCCAGGTATGATACGCGCCTGGCAAGAGGTTGGGCGACTGGCGCACAAGCAGCAGTGCCAGCCATCCAGTGAGCAGGATTGTTCCGCTATCAAAGAGGGCGGAGAGGAAGCGCCCAACGAGCGTTATCCTGATGAAGGAGTCAGGAGCGGTCGCAGGAACCAGCAGGTGGCCGATGCCAGCCAGTAGATACAGTGGGAATGAACCGTAGGCAAAAAAATGGGGATTTAACGGCGAATGTGCAGCATCAAAAAACTGTGCCAGGCTGGTAGGCCAGGCCAGGGAGGTGACGTGGAACATAATCTGCCGTTCGTCGGGATGAAAGCTATAGCCCTGATCCCAGTTCAGGCCATACAGACGCAAGCCAAGGCCGAGCAGCGCGATCATCCACAATAGCCAGGGTTGAGAGCGCTTGATAAGCTTTGCAAGCATTATTCTTCCTTAGGTTGTACACAGAGTTGTAACAAGTATAAAAACTGTGGGCATCTGGGTCAAGAGAAAACTTGTAGGAGCTGACTTATTGTACAATGGTCCGTTCATGAGCCCTTGCGTGAGTATCTCCTGGTCGAAGAAGACAGGCGTATGAGTATCTCTTCGATCTGCTGCCAGGCCATATTCTCGGCTTCAAGTACAGTCACCTGGGATTGCTGCATGATGGTGGAGACCCGGGAACGAAACGCAGCGATATAGGGGCGTTGCGCATCAAAGGAGGGTATACTGGCCAGGTCAATATCGTGCAAGGCGTGGAATTCGGAGGGTTCGCAAAGGATCGAGAGTAATTCGGCATAACGCTGAACCAGCACTTTCATATTGGGAGAGAGGAAAAAATCGGGCTGAGTGCTGGAAACCAGGAGACAACCGGAGACGCGATCGGCCCACATAATCGGGTGGGCCATGGCGCTTTCCTCAGACTCTGCCCAACGAGAGGGGAAGAGGGTTTCTGCTGTGCCGCTGCGCTGCACCGCCAGGGCTCGACCAGCTGAGACGCTGTAGCCAGCCAGCGTTTCTGAACCAAGGAAGAGCGTGCGCTGCTCCAGTTCTCTGTCCCATGGGGGTGTGCCGCGCCCGATGCTCTCGCGCAGGCTGCGCACTCTGCCATCCAGCCCTGGTGGCATACATTGCACCACAGTTATCTCAATGCCCTGGCAACAGGGATCGAACTGTTCTATAGCCTGCTGCAACACCATATCGCTGACCGATTTGAAGCGCAATGAGCGAGGAAGGTTGGCATGAGCGCTCAATACACGTGCGTAGAGAGTTGAGGGAATTTCGCGTGGTGATTCGAGGGTATCAACGGCCTTAATGAATAGGGGGTCGAATTCTATAGCCAGCAGATCGAGCAGTCGTTTGCGCTGATCTGGCAAGGCTGCGAGCAACTGGCGCAGGTTTTGTGAACGGGGGGTTGATTCGCCACTCACCCAGCGCGTTAAGGTCAGGGGACTCACACCCAGTTTGCCGGCAATCGTTTGCTTTTTCTGAGGATCTTTAATTAACCTACCCAGCAGTTCGCGCCACGTTTGAGGGTCCTGCACGCCGGTGACTCCATAGTCAAAGTGATCAGGCGGGTACCGATCTGAAGCTGCAGCTATCCCCGCCCGTGCAGCTCTCCTGCATCTTTCGCTTTACGACAATAACATCTCTACTGTAGCAGTTAAGCAGCAAAAGGTCAAATAAAAAATTCATTAGGATTTTGTAGTTTCTAGTTTACCACATTGAGATGGATGAGAGAGCAGAACAACGTACGCGGGATAGATTATGCGACCACTTCGCCATCGCGCTCAGGCGAGACCTTGAGGCATAGTTCGCCATTGACGCACTCTACAAAGACGCTCTCGCCGGGGGCAATCTCTCCACGCAGGATAGCTTCTGCCAGTTTGTCGTCGAGCAGGCATTGTACCGCGCGACGTAAGGGCCGCGCGCCATATTCCAGGTTGTAGCCACGCTCGACCAGCTTGAGGCAGGCGGCTTCGCTCACCTGCAGGTCAATGGAGCGCTCCAGTAAGCGCTGGCGTGTTCGATCGATCAGCATTTCCACAATGCGACGGAGGTGTTCCGTGCTCAAAACCTGGAAAACGACGATATCGTCAAGGCGATTGAGCAGTTCGGAGCGAAAGGTTCCTTTCACGGAGGTCAGGATCTGTTCACGCAGGCGCTGTTGCTGCTTAGAGCGTTCATCATCGCGCCGCCGGGCGAAGGTAATGGTTCCTCCAGAGAGGAAGGAGCTATGTATGGTCCCGATATTAGAGGTCAGGATCACCAGGGTGTTGCTAAAATCTACCCTGGTGCCGTGGGAGTCGGTCAGGTGGCCATCTTCCAGGATCTGGAGGAGGAGATCAAGCACGTGGGGATGCGCCTTCTCTATCTCATCGAACAGCACGATGCAATACGGGCGGCGTCGTACAGCCTCGGTCAGCTGACCAGCCTGTTCATATCCAACGTAGCCGGGAGGAGAACCGATCAAACGGGCCGCATAGTGATATTCCGCAAACTCTGTCATATCGAGCTTCACCAGAGCGCTCTCATCGCCGAAAAGCGCTTCAGCCAGTGCATGCGCCATCTCGGTTTTGCCCACGCCGGTCGACCCAACAAACAGAAAGGAGCCCACCGGGCGACGGCCAGCACGCAGGTGAGCACGAGAACGCCGTATCGCGCTGGCCACGGCTCGCACGGCATCGCGCTGGCCGACGACGCGGCGCTCCAAGATCTCTTCCAGCTTCAGTAATAGCTTTTTTTCCTCGCGACTCACTTGCGCTACTGGAACGCCGGTACGCCGGGTCACCACATCCGCAATCTCCTGCTCTCCGATGCGCTGGCATTGGCTGTCTCGCTTCATCCACCACACCTGTTCTTCTTGCCACAATGCTTGATGCAGTTTGCGCTCACGCCTGAGCAGCCTGGCGGCCAGTGGAAAATTGTGTGTGGCAACCGCGTATTCCTTCTCGCGCCGCGCACAGTTTACCTCCTCGCGCAGTTTCAACACCTCGTCAGGGGCGACAGACCTGCGCACCGCCACGCAGGCGGCTGCCTCATCCAGCAAGTCCAGCGATTTATCTGGCTGGTAACGGCCCTGGATATAACGCGTTGAGAGTTTTACCGCGGCCAGCAACGCTTCATCGCTGATCACCACACGATGAAACTCCTCATAGCGCTCACGCAGTCCGCGCAGGATCGCCAGGGTTTCCGTGGGGCCAGGTTCAGCCATCAACACGGGCTGAAAACGCCGTTCCAGCGCGGGATCAGTCTCGATAGTTCTGCGATACTCGTTCAGGGTTGTAGCTCCGATACAGCGGAGACGGCCACGGGCCAGCAGGGGTTTGAACAGATTGGCCACATTGAGCGAGCCTTCCGCTACGCCAGCATCGACCAGGGTATGCACTTCATCAATGACGATAATCAGTTTTGATTGGGCGAGGATTTCACGCATCAAGCTTTTCAGCCGCTCTTCAAAATCTCCGCGGAAGCGTGTGCCTGCGATAATCTGGCTGATATCCAGCGCGACGACGCGACAGTCAAGGAAGCCAGGCGGGACCGATCCCTGGACGATGCGCAGCGCCAATCCTTCAGCAAGCGCAGTTTTCCCGACGCCGGCAGGGCCTAACAGTATGGGATTATTTTTCACGCGCCGGGAGAGTATTTGCAGTGTTCGTTCAAGCGCATCTTCATAGCCGATCAAGGGATCGAGGGTACCCTTGAGAGCTTCGAGGGAGAGATCGCGGCTCACCTGATTGAGCTGGGGGGTGGCATCGTGCAGTGTCTGGTATTTGATGGAGGTAATGAGGTGATCGTAGCCATCTTTCACCAACATCTGCAGCTGGGCTCGTGCCAGATCGGGGTAGATATCGAAGCTTTCCAGCACCCCCATCGCCAGGCCATCCTGTTCGGCAAACAATCCCAGCAGCACGTGTTCAAGCCCGATGAGATCAGCATTGGCCTGCTGCGCCTCCATCTCGGCTCGTGCCAGAGTAGAGCGCGCGGCGGCATTCAGTACTGGCTCGCTGACATAAGCGCGCTTTCCGCGTCCTACGACAAAGTCGAGCGCCTGCATAATACTTGCAGGGCTGGTATGAAGAGATACCAGCAGGCCTTCGACCAATGGATCGTTAAGCCTGAGCAGCCCCATGAGTAGATGTTCAGGGCCAACCTGTCTGTGTCGTAGACGCGCCGCCTCTTCACGCGCGTAGGCAAGCGCCAGGCGCACCTCTCTGGTGTATTTATTGAGCCGGGCCATGTGACTGTACTCCTTCCAGGGACAGCGCCTATTCTGGTATCCTGTTTTGATTAACCCTAAAAACCTCCCCCCTTTTGCCAGGAACTGGTCGCCGTTACAGATAGTTATCGGACGACCAGTTCCTACGTAGTAGAGCAAAGGACGATTCGCGGAGATGATGAGGACTTCAGGCCCGAGGCAGGCGTCGATCCGGCCCTCCACAAGAGAGGGCCTTACATGTCCTGAGGGCAAGGTGGAGGCGGAGAAAGGCATGCAGGGTCCGGGAGGTGGCCTCCGGGCTCTCGCTGAAGCGAGTCACTGCACTGGGACTGGGTGGGTCAGCAGGGGATAGAGTCAGCCTACGGGGTCTCATGGGTTGCCTGTATCCCCTCGTCAGTTGACCACGTTCATAAGCGTTGAAGGTCGGGGGCTAGTGTGCAATCGCGCCATCAGGCATTGCCAGGAGCGTGACAGCACCGATCAGGGGGGCGTCTTCGCCCAACGCGGCGGACATGACCGCCAGCGTAAATCCGCGCAGCCGGGCGGCAACTTTTTCTTGCAAGAGCGGCAGAAAGAATACATTGTTCAGCGCGATGGCACCGCTGATGGCCACTACCTCGACACGCGTCAACTGCACGAGGTTTACCAGCCCCAGGGCGAGTTTATCGCAGAAGGTGTTCCAGAACGCCTGGTCTGAGATCTGCGCGATTGAGTGGCCAAGGCGCATCTCCAATTGCCGGCCGCCGGTAAAGGTTTCCAGGCAGCCCACCTGGCCGCAGATACACTCCCGTTCGTTGCCGTCCAGCAATTGGTGGCCGAACTCAATAGAAGTTGTGATCGAGGCAGCGGCACTCCGCAGATGAAAGGCGGCTCCTGTACCTGTGGAGAGGGTCAGGTAGACACAGCGATCGCTGCCACGGAGGCTGCCAAACTTTTGCTCGGCCAGCAGACCGCACACGGGGTCATGCGCCAGGCGCAGAGTTTCAGCAGGACAACCAACGAGCGCGGCCAGGTCGCGGATAAAGGGCTTGCCCTCATAATCGCGCAAGTTATGCGCAACAGACACTGCCTGGCCATCTTTTGTGACACGCCCGCCGACTGAGATGCCGATGCCGTGGCAGCCTTCGACATCGCGCAGGGCGTCTCTGAGCAAAGTCAGTTGTCGACCGTATTGCAGGCTGGTGGAGAAGCGAGCCATGGGAGTGAAGTCTGGCTGCTCCAGCGAGGGAAACAGGCCGATGCGCGTATTGGTGCCACCGATGTCGATACCGATATACATGCGAGCCTCCGTGGAGATGGTGTTGGTAGCCTTATTGTACCGCACAGGTGGGGGAATATACATAGAGGAGCCAGGGATAAACAGGGCCAGAGGCTGGTGAAGGGGTGCCGCATGCCCGGTTAAGGAAAAAGTGGTGATTTGCGAAAACTCGTACCAAAATGCTACACAATGCTACACAGCCGCTCCAGAGGCCGATGCAGATGCTACACAATGCTACACAAATCCTACACAGATCCTACACATGCGACACAGCCGCTTCTAGAGCGGGTTGAGGTCACTTTTTCATCGACAAACATGGAATAGCATTGAGGAATGCGGATCGTCATTGATGAATATGGATGCGGCAAAGGGGTGTCGTGCTGTACATACCAGGAGGGCAAGAGACGCGGATTGTGGGCGATTGCCTCGCGCATAGAGGGTTCCCTTTCGACAAGGTGGGTGTCCGATGTGGGCGGACAGATGCGTTGACGAGCTCACGGTGTGCCGGGCATACTGGATTCTGCCTTTCCTGCAGAAATAGGGGAAAACAAATGTGATATATCAGCGTTTCCAGGAAGTTTGAAGAAAGAGAAAAAAATGGAGTTACAAAAAAACGCGAAATGTGTGATCATTGTAGCAGAAGGTCTACCCCTGGGGCCAACTGCCAATATTGCCAGTGTTCTTGCCACAACCCTTGGTGCCTGCGTCAAGTCGCTCATCGGGCCCGACGTGAGCGATGTCTCTGGCACGATCCATCCTGGTTTCACTACCCTGCCTCTCCCGATATTGATGGCAAGTCCGGATGCGATCAAGCAGTTGCGCCAGCAGACCGTGTCAACGCCGGACCTCTTTGTGGCCGACTTTACTGAAACTGCTCAGCACTCCCGCACCTATACAGATTATATTGAGGAATTATCTACCCATGCAACTGGCGATCTGACCTACCTGGGCATTCTCCTCTACGGCCCCAAAAAGATGATCAATAGTCTCGCCGGCAACTTTCGCCTCCTCCGCGAGGCAAGCTCCACACCAGCCTAATATGAAATGAGGGAGAGCTTTCTCTTGCCTTAGAGCCGTGTGCGAGGGGGTGCCGGGCGATCCCACAAGGGGCGTTCGCACCCTACTCTACCCCAAAATCCCCGCTCAGGATCTGCGAGTCTGAGAGTGGATTGAAAATACTCCGCCAAGCTTGTGCTCCTGATGTTTTTCCGGATTCCTTTGACAGAGCTGAAGAAGGTCGAGTGTCAAAGAAAGAACAGCGAGATGGTTTATCAAGCAAAGTATTAAAGTCGAAATACTACCTTGACAATCATAGTACTGTGATGTATACTCCAAACTACGAGGTGAAGGGATGAGTGAAAATAAGCTGACCTCCGACCTGCTGCGTGGACATACCGATACGATGATTTTACGGCTCTTATCGGAAGCTGACCGCTACGGCTACGAGCTTGTCAAACTGATTGCTGAGCGTTCTGGTGGCGAATATGAGCTCAAGGAAGCCACCATGTACTCCAGCGTCCGGCGACTTGAGGTCGACGGGGATATCGAATGGTATTGGGGCGATGAATCGCAAGGCGGCAGGAGGAAATACTTCCGGATCACGGACAAAGGGAAGGCGACGTACGATCGCAACAAAAGCAACTGGGAGTACGCCAAGCGCGTGCTGGAGAACCTCTTGTAAAGGAAAGGTGTTGTTTGGTATGAATGAGCAATTAACCAACTATGTCAACGGCGTGTTTGCTCCCTACGAGGGGGTCAAAAGCGCCGCCGAATTAAAGGCGGATCTGCTCTCCGATTTGCAGGAGCGCTTCCGTGAGCTCAAAGCCGAGGGCAAGGATGATGAAACCGCCCTGACCATGACCATTGAGAGTATCGGCGACATTGAGCAAACCGTCCAGGAGGTCGCCAACCTCTCCCGCGCGCTGGAGCGGCAGGTGGTCACCAACTTGAGTGGGAGCAATTTGCCACAGAGCGACTTTGCGGGCGTTGTCGCGCAGAAAGGGAAGTTTCACGCAAGCGCGTTGCACGGCTCTGACTTTACGGGCGCAGACCTCACCGGGAGCTCGTTTCGGAGCAGTGATGTCCGTGAAGCCAACTTTGCTGGCACCAATCTGACCGATTGCGACTTCACCACGGTTGACCTGGCGGATGCGACCTTCCGTGAAGCCATCCTGGTGCGCACCACCTTCAGCACATCGGGGCTGGACGGAGCACACTTCATCGGAGTCAAGCTGACCGATGTCAAATTCACGAAGACCGACCTGCGAAAAACCGCCTTTGAAAACTGTATCTTTCTCGGCGTGGACTTCCGCTATTCCGACCTGAGCGGACAGCGACTTGACGGACAGACCTTTATCGGCGTCACGTTTGACCTGCC
>JAFMRP010000920.1 GCA_017354095.1 Ktedonobacteraceae bacterium | reverse complement strand
ACGACGGGAAAGCAGGGATGTTTGTTGTGGTGCGGCAGGTGGTCTTAACGCAAGAGTCTGTTAGGGGATGTTTGTCGTGGTACAGCAGGTTGGTCAAAGATATGCAAGAGCTTGTTATTTTATTTACGATAAATGCAGAGAGCAGGACGCGGATTCCTCGAACAGTTTTGATGGGTTTATAACTACCCATTAGTGGATTGCGCAACGATAAGGGATTTCTTCATTCGGCAGGCCTTGTATTTGTGACATCCGGGCGTGCGAAGGCATCGCATCTTCGATGCAGAGCGTCTGGATTAGTTCTAGAAGAGCAGCAAAGGAACAACTCATGGATAACATCAAACAGGATGGAGAGGGCTTTAACCCGGAGGCTTCCACAAACGCAGAGACACAGCAGAACTGGAGCAAGACGAACAAAAAGGCAGCGCAGCGCGGTACGCAAAATACTCGCGATGATGCTCAGAATAGTAGCAATACGGCCCGTCATGGTACGCAGAACGGGCAGGACAGCGCCAGAAATACGGGGAGCGATGGTGCTTCGCGTCAAACGGTCCAGAGCGGGCAGAGAGCTGACGGGAACGGGAGCTACGCCCAGAATGGGCGGTATTCTGACCAGAGTGGAAGCTACGCTCAGGGTGGGCAGAACGGCACGCGGTCTGGCGGTGATGCGACTCGTGATGGTCAAGGCGCCGGAGCTTCACGTGAAGTAGCCCAGAGCGGGCAGGGTATACAGGGCGGAGCGCAGAGTGCCAGCGATACGGCTCGCTATATCACCCAGGGTATTGGCGAGAATATTGCTGGCCAGGCTGGCACGACCTTCGCCCAGAATATTGCCCAGCCATCATCCGGGGGTACGACCCGTGATGCCGATCATGATGGCGGTTCCAGCAGAGCGGCTACCGGGGGAACGGGGCGCACCGGTTCTCAGCGACAAGAGGATATTTTCTCCATTGACGAGTGGTATACCCTTGTACAGGCTCCATTGGTAATTGGAAGAAATATTGTAGCGGTTTCGCAGGGAGAGGCTGCCCAGGATGCGGCGACGGCAGCAAAGAGCCTCCAGGAGCTACTGAATCAGAGTAGTTCGAATTCGCTGATCAAAGCGCTGGGGCAACGGTTGGAAGGCTTGATAGAGGCAGCCTATGCAGGAAAAGGCCATCCATTTGGCAATGTCCAGGGAGGGGCAAGGAATCCGCAAGAAGCCAGAGATGCGGCACTGTCAGCGGGCCGCCAGGTTGTGTCTATTCTCAGGAAGGCTTCGTCCCAGGATGCGCAGGCATATAAACAATTTGTGTATGCCGTGGCGCAGAGGGCAGCGTCTGGAGGAGCGAATAAGGGTTCTGGTGGGCAGAAACATGCGGATGCTGAACAGTCTCTGTTGAGAGACCTGGCGGGAACGTTAGAACTACGTAGTTGTTAGAGATCCTGTAGAAGAGGCAGATGCCGTGATGTTTTGAAACGTCACGGCATCTGTTTTTTTTAATTGTGTGAAGGTCGCCTGCGGCGGGAAGAGGAGAATTCGATTGGAAAACGGAAAAGCCCTGGCAGCTGGAAATCGCTACTTGCTCTATGAGGCGGGATTTGTTACACTGTGGGGACAGTTAAGTAGGGGATAAAGGAGTGAGTATGCGTGCAGTAGATGACAGTGGATCTAAATATGCTGCTGTTCTTCGCATCCTGCGGGTCTGGAAGCAGCTACCTGAAAGCGATGTATCTCGGATGCTGCATGATCTATTCCTGGTCACAGATGATTTCCGGGAGATGGAGGATCAGGGCTTACTTACTATGACATTCGCCGGTGATGAGTATATGATTGCCCCTACAGCACTGGGTCGCATCTGGCTCGAACAATACGAGAGCGAGGGAGAGAAGCATGGGATTTCATGACCAGGACGAAGCATATCCGTATGCAACGATCGGTACTGACCAAGCGAAACGGATGATCGAGTCCGGCGCGCATGTTGTTGATGTACGGAGGCCGGAGGAGTGGAATCAGGGACATATTGCGCAGGCTACGCTGGTGCCAGTTGAAGTTGGCATCTATGCCTTTGGCAAGGCGCTACAGGAGCTACAGTTGCCTGCAGAGGAAGATGTTATTTTCGTCTGTGCTTCGGGCCGGCGGAGTGCATTAGCCAGCGAAATCGCGCTATTGACTGGTTTGAAGCGCGTCTACAATCTGGCCAACGGTATGAATGGGTGGGTGGATAGCAATTATCCTGTCGAGCGCTAGACAGCACTGGTGGGCCACTGATCTCCACCGGTAGGGATGCAGCCATCCAATATTTATTTCCTCAAAAAAAACTGATGGTATGAGAGGAGATGCTTTATGAGCCTGTTAGAGGGCAAAAAAGCTCTTGTTTTTGGTGTCGCCAATCACCGGTCCATCGCCTGGGCAATTTCGCAGGCGCTGGCAGATGAGGGGGCACAGCTCGTTTTGACGTATCAGGAGCGTATGGAGAAAGATGTACGCAACCTGGCGGCGAAGATTCCTGGCACAGAGGTCGTGCCTTGTGATGTGCAGAGCGATGAGCAGCTGGACACGACATTCGCTCGTACAGGCGAGATTTTTGGTGGCGGTCTTGATATCTTGATTCACTGTGTAGCTTTCGCGCCCAAGCAGGAACTGGATAATCCATTTTTACAGACGACGCGCGAGGGTTTTCACACGGCTCTGGATATCAGCGCCTATTCGCTGGTAGCGATGGCGCGCCGTGCCGCGCCCTTAATGCAGGCTCGCGGTGGTGGCAACATGCTAGCGCTGACCTATATGGCCAGCGAGCGTGTGATGCCGAAATATAATGTGATGGCGGTGGCCAAGGCTGCACTGGAGTGCAGTGTGCGCTACCTGGCCTCCGAGCTGGGCGAACATAATATCCGTGTGAACGCGATTTCCGCAGGACCGCTGAACACGCTAGCCGCGCGCGGCGTCTCTGGTCTTACCGGTTTCCGCAATCTGGTAGCGCAGGTGTCCCCGCTCCAGCGCAATATTGAGCAGAGCGAGGTAGGTGATGCCGCACGTTTCCTGTGCAGCGACCTGGCGCGTGGTGTGACGGGTGAGATTATGTTTGTAGATGCTGGCTATAACATCATGGGCGCCGTAGGCGAGGTATAGCGAGAGATATAGCGACAAAAAAGC
>JAFMRP010000919.1 GCA_017354095.1 Ktedonobacteraceae bacterium | reverse complement strand
GTCTGTTCCGTCATGCCGCAAACACGCTGGTGCTCCTCTCTCCTGTTGAGGATCTCCGCGAACGTGGATCAAGACCAACGTTCATGCTTCGGGATCGCCTTCAGAAGCGAGCTGAGCACGTTGAGAAGCTTCTGATTGTACAGCTGAGCACGAGAGTGGCGTATGAACCGAAACTGGTGGAGCCCGAATCGGGGAAGCCTTCCCTTCAGTGTTTCTCGTGCTGGCAGCCAGATACTACACCTTGATGCTACCACCAAATGTTGTCACTCTTGAAACCCTCAAAGAAATGCTCTTCAAGCTTCACATCGTGCTGGCTCGTTCCTCCCCCAGCAGATGCAAGCACTGATGACGCTCCTCTTCACT
This sequence comes from Ktedonobacteraceae bacterium, assembly GCA_017354095.1. Classification (GTDB taxonomy): domain Bacteria; phylum Chloroflexota; class Ktedonobacteria; order Ktedonobacterales; family Ktedonobacteraceae; genus Bu33. Next base: position 2,771 of record JAFMRP010000919.1, on the reverse strand, counting down.
GGGGCGACAGGTGAGCAAGGCAACTCATCAACTGTTTGGATATGGCTCCACCTTTCTCGATGGCAGAGCCAGTTGCTCTCTTCCAACCCTTCCGGCTCTACACCATTGAGTCTCCATCTTTCTCAACTCTATTGAACGGAGTCAAGCTCACACCGAAGCTGGCGAGGCTCGCCAAGAAAACGTGCGAAACCACTGGCCGTGGCATCATCAGCTTCACCAGGAGTAGTCAAGCCTGGCCGGGACGAGCAGCGAGTGTGCCAGCGCTATCTGCGCATGAGCAAGGACGCGCTGGTCGAGCGTCTGATCACGACCGAACGAACGTTATCTGAGCAACGAGAGCGTTGGCTGATCCAACAAGATGAGGTGCTCATCTGGCGACTGCGTGCAGAGGCGGCTGAAGCCCAAATTCAAGAGCGCAAAGCAAAGGCACTTCAACAAAAAGGAACAGTCGAGTTTCGATAGCAGCATCTTATCAATACCAGAAGGACAAGCTTGTTCAGGGTCTACCACATTGACAAGAGCGAGTGAGAATCTCGTAAGAGAGGAACAACAGGCCATGTTCAGCTCTTCAACGATCCAATCAGAAGCGCTTTGTGCGAAGAAAGGAGAACAGATGCAAGAGATTTGGGAACGCATCGAAGCTTGGCTCAACACTCATGCGCCAGAAACCATGAACAAGTTACATGAAGGTGCCACCGAAGAGGAGATCGAGCAGCTTGAGGTGAAACTACAGCGGTGTTCACAAAGGTCGAGCCAGATGGCAAGGAAACGTATATCACCTTCTGGGAGATGGTGTGATGGGCACGGTGAACCAGAACGTGGCTCCCTGGCCAGGAGCACTCTGCACCCCAACGCTCCCCTCATGCCGTTCCATGAACACCCGGCACAAATACAGGGGCAATCCACAGCTCAGATCCAGTTTGTGCTGGACGGCATCCCCTTTAGCACGATAGAAGCGTTCCCACAGATGATCGAGATCCCCTTCCGCAATGCCTGCACCCTCGTTGTGGACGAAGACATGGGCGAGCGCGTCCTCTACCTGTAAGTGCACCTCCACCGGCCGTTCTGGAGGAGAAGAGACGAGTGCATTCGTCAGGTAGGTGGTGAGCACGTACGTGATCCGCCCGGCATCGGCAAGAATGGGCACGCCTTGTTCCAATGGTGGAACATCTAGCACAATAGGGTGCTCTGGCGCAGTGTGTTGCTGGCTGGCTGCTACCTCTCTGAGCAAGGTGCCCAGATCCTCAGGCTGCAAGGACAAGGTAAGCGTATTGGTCTGGACCCGCGCATCGTCAATCATGTCATTGATCATCCGCTGCAGAAGTTGGGCAGTGGCGCTGGCAAGTGCTACGGGGCGCTCAACAGAAGCCAAGGACTTGTGTATCTGAGCAGACGGAGGAGCTAGCCGATCTTTTAACGTCTGCAAGCGGTGCTGGGCTAATTGCAGATTGCCCTGGACCCCCGTCAGGGGGGTGCGCAGTTCATGAGCGGCCAGATTCAGAAATTCGCCAGCCAGGCGATGCACTTCGCGCTGGATAAGTGCTTTCTTCTGTTTCTCGTCCTGTGCGGAGAGACAGTGGATTCCCTCAATGACCAGCATGGTTTGCGCGGTAACGGCTTTCATGAGGGCAATCTCTTCTGGCGTGTACTCCCCCTCGGCACTCGCTTTGACGATGGCCAACACCCCAAACCACTGCTGTTCCAGAAACAGCGGAAGGAACAGGAAGGTCTCGGAGCCCGGAGGTGCGGGGTGAGGATAGGCCGGGAAAAGTGCTTGTTTCCCGAGATATTCAATGGTACGCAAATGATCGTGAGCAGTCATCACCTCCTGGTTGGCGCCGAGACGAGCGCGTGCCGCGTCGTCAAGCACATCTACGAGATGGAAGCGCCCCCCCATTTCTCGCCAGTGCCGTTCTTGTTCAGCAGTCAAGCCACTTCCCGCCACAAAATACAGATAGTCTGTTCGCTGGTCGAAAGCGAGGATGTTCACTCGGCGACAATCCAGGACAGACCGAATAATATCCACCAGCTGCTGGGCCATAAAGAGCACCGGAGGCGCGAGGAGGAAGGTCTCTTCTGGCAAAATGTCATCTCTCTGTTCAGGAATCTGGGCGATTGCGCTGAGCAGTTCCAACATCGCCTCGTGGGCACGTTGGAGGCGACAGACTTCCTGACAACCATGCGTAAACTCCTGGAAGACAGAGATGGTTGCTTTCATACCGCGCTCTTGGTTCCCCATGGAAAAGGTACGAGCAGTAACCGCAATCTTGCTGCCGGAAGGCAGATGCAGCAACAGCGGCGTATTTTCTGGCACACCAGCTCCCGTTGTCCCGGCAAGAGCGAGGCTCATCAGCCAGTGCTCTGCGGAAACGCATGATGGCTGCTCATCAGAACAGAGGTAGTGTTTGAGAAAGTGTGGGTAGTCTCTTCCTTGACATTGGGCTTCGGTAGCCACTTCAAAGAGCTTGCGTGCAGCGGCATTGATCCGGACAATCTTCTGGTTGCGATCACGCACGATGAGACCTTCCGGGAAAGACTCCCAGATGGCTTCCAATTGGTTGAGTTGCATCATGCGCTGGGGTGTATCCCCCTTCATAGAGCGAGCGTCAGGAATGGACTGCCCTCCGGGTATTCTACCCCGTTTCGGTTTGCGTGGTATGGCATGCTGCGATCTTTTCCCCATCTCCAAAACTCCTTTCCCTCGCTCTCCAAGCTGAGAAAAAGAGCATTCGACTACCGTTATTGTATGCATCGTAGAGAAAAGATGGCAA
>JAFMRP010000918.1 GCA_017354095.1 Ktedonobacteraceae bacterium | reverse complement strand
GCAACAGATGATGGTGCCCAGAGGCATCCAGAGGCTCATATTCCTTCGCAGGCTCGCGACACTAGATCCTTGTCGACCTTCTCTTGTTGGCGAGTATAGCGCATTTTCATGGGTGCTGGTGCCCCGCTGGGGCATGACTATTCCTTCCTGGAACAGCCATTTGGATTGCTCAAGCCTGAAATATCCGTAAGAATGAATAGTACGCAATGATGCTCTTTAGAAAAGCTTCATCTGGCGCGCTATCTTCTTCTTTCTCCGCTTCTGCGCAGCTCGTTTTTGTACTACGGTAGCAACCATCTTGACCACTTTCCCTTTTTTCGCAGGAGTGGTAATGACTTGAATATTGTAATTCAGGGAAGGTGGCGGCTGTGTCAGGTCGAGCTGATACTCGCCAAAGCGGCTACTATACTGGCGAAGATACGCCCCCTTGAAAGGATGTGTTGCAAGAGATTCTCTCTCTTCTATCCACCAGTTAGCCTTTTTCGCCCTCCTAATAGTTTTTAGAGAGACTATACCCCGCTCGATGGATGGATGGTGCTCGCAAAAAGCACATGGTCCTTTGAGGAGAACGAGAGAGGAGAACCCTGGAATGCCACAAGCCACAACCTATGATGCAATTGTAATCGGGACCAGTCAGGGTGGCCGCTTCCTCCCCATTGCCCTGGCGAAGGCAGGCCGGAATGTGGCGCTGATTGAGCGCGGCCCTCTCGGTGGGGTCTGCGTCAATGTAGGCTGTACCCCCACCAAAACGATGGTCGCCAGCGCGCGCGTTGCCTATCTGGCAAGGCGTGGTGTTGAGTACGGCGTCCACACCGGTCCCATTTCGGTCGATCTGCAAGCCGTGCGCGCGCAAACAAGGGATCGTTGAGCGTGATCGCAATGGCTACCAGAGCCGTCTGGCAGCAGCGCAAGGGCAGGGTCTCGATCTGCTGAGGGGCGAGGCCCATTTTCTCGCCCCAAAAACGCTTGAGGTCTCGCTGGGTGGCAGCGAGACGCGATCGATCACTGCGCCACTGATTGTCATCGATACTGGTGCCCGGCCAGAGAACCTTTCGATCCAGGGGGTCGAGAGCGTCCCTGTGCTCGATTCAACCACGCTCATGGAACTAGAGACGCTCCCCGAACAGCTATTGATTCTTGGTGGCGGCTACATCGGGCTGGAGTTTGGCCAGATGTTTCGCCGCTTTGGCAGCCAGGTCACGCTTATTCAGCGTCGTCCCCGCTTGCTCATGAGCGAGGATGAAGACGTGAGTGAAGAAATCACCAAGATCTTGCGCGAGGAAGGGATCACGGTCCTGACCGAAACCACGCCGCACCAGGTTGAACAGCAAAATTCTGGGCGTCTGCGGTTGGCCGTGCACACGCCTCGGGGGGAACAGCAGTTGACCGGCTCGCATCTGCTGGCCACAGCTGGCCGCATCCCCAATACCGAAGCACTCACTCCCGAAGCGGCGGGCATCCACCTGGACCAGGAGGGCTACATCCAGGTCAATGAGCGACTGGAAACGAATGTGCCTGGCATTTACGCCATGGTAGATGTGAGAGGTGGGCCAGCGTTCACCCATGCCTCCTACGATGACTACCGCATTTTGCGCACCAATCTGCTGGAGGAAGGCCACGCCAGCACGCGGGATCGCCTGGTTCCCCATACCATCTTCATCGACCCCCAGATTGGGCGCGTCGACCTCACTGAAGCCCAGGCCAGAACACAGGGGGCGCACTATCCGCGTGGCGAAGGTGCCCATGACTGCTGTGACTCGTGCTCTGGAAACCGGCGAGACGCGCGGCTTTATGAAGGCCATCGTCGATGCCGAAACCCAACAGATCCTGGGTTGCGCTATCCTGAGCATCGAAGGAGGCGAGATTATGACGATCATCCAGGTGGCGATGATGGGGAAACTCCCCTACACCGCCTTACGAGACGGCATATTCACCCATCCCACCCTGGCGGAAGGGCTCAATGCGCTTTTTCTGACGCTCGATTTGTAGGGCAAGCTCTCGTTTATCAAAAAGACCATGAGCAAGAGATCAGGAGGGAAGAGATGAGCAAAGGTTTCGTCTCGCGGGGATTCCGGGGTCGCCGCAAGCCTGGCGACGAACGTGGACGAATCCCGCCAGGACAATATCTGGAGCGTGGCTTCCCCATCCTCTCGGCAGGACCGACGCCATACACACCTCTGGCAGTCTGGGATTTCTCCCTGCTTGGGCAGGTTGATCATCCAAAACGGTGGACCTGGGAGGCCTTCCGCGCCCTGCCACATGAGATGGTAACCGCAGACATCCACTGCGTGACCAAGTGGTCGAAACTGGATACCCACTGGGAAGGCGTCTCCGTTGATACGCTGCTTGGGCAGGTTGCGTACAATGCCACCTACGTGATCGCCGAAAGCTCCGGCGGCTATACCACCAATCTTCCGCTGGAAGACGTGTTGGATGGGAAGGCCTGGGTGGTAGATACCTATGAGGGGCAGCCGCTCCTCCCGGAACACGGTGGCCCGGCCCGCCTGCTGGTTCCCCATCTCTACTTCTGGAAGAGCGCCAAGTGGGTCCGGGGTCTACGGTTGGTCGATCAGGATGAACCGGGCTTCTGGGAGTCGCTTGGCTATCACAATCACGGTGATCCATGGAAAGAAGAACGGTACCGGGGCGGCTAAGCTGGCAGCTCGGCGAGGTTGTGGCGATGCAGGAAGAAACCGCGCGGGCGAAGAGCATTACGCTTGCCGTCCCGCACTGGAACGGGCATCGACCGGGACAGCACGTGGATGTGCGCCTCACGGCTGAAGACGGCTACCAGGCAGAGCGCAGCTATTCGATCGCGTCGGCTCCGAAACCGGACCAACGTGTGACGCTCACTGTCGAACGGATCGATGACGGAGAGGTGTCGCCCTACCTCACGGGTGAACTGCGTGTCGAGGAGCAGATGGGTGGTCCGCTCCTGCTGGTAGCCGGGGGATCGGGGATCGTGCCGCTCATGGCGATGATCCGCTCCTGGGCTGCTCTCGGGAGCACGATTCCGATTCGTTTACTGTATTCGTCGCGCTCATACCCAGAGGTGATCTACCGTGACGAACTCGCTCGCCTGGTCAAGAGCAACTCCAGGATTGAGGTGGTGCACACGCTGACCCGGGAGCAACCGCTCGGG
>JAFMRP010000917.1 GCA_017354095.1 Ktedonobacteraceae bacterium | reverse complement strand
GAGCCACACGGTCTCTACTGTCGATAATACCTGCTCAAAAGCTTTTTTCTCAAATGATGGCAATCCCTTTCAACTTTGTCCCGGCCCCTTTCCCGGAGGAGGAAACTGCGTCTGGTGGGCCTGGGAACAGTGGCACCTGCTCGGCTATGATCTACCGCTCAATTGGGGCAATGCGGCGGAATGGGCCATCGACGCGCAGCGTACAGGCCTTCCTATGGGCACAACTCCACGCATCAGCGCGATAGCCGTATTTCCACGCGCCGATGGCTACTGGGCCTTCGGACCCGAAGGACACGTCGCGTTTGTAACAGCCGTCAGCCCTGATGGCAAGTCCTTCAACGTCACCTATCAGAATTACGGCGATCCCAATCCGATGTATATTGGTAAAAACTACAATGTCAATGTAATCAATCAGTCTCAATTCCAGAATGGCCAGCTACGCTTCATCTATTTCCCGCGCGCGATTGACCCACAACGCTTTGCTCAACTCCCTGGTGTAGGCTCAGCTGATCTCACAGCCCTCACCCAGGCCAACAACGCTGCTGGCTCCTCGGCGAAAACAACTATGACCAGTGATCGCCTGGCTCTCGGCCTCGCTCCTGTCTCGTCCGAGCAAGAGTTCAATGCCGATTTCACCGGCACTGGCTTCAGCAATCTACTGCTCTACAATCGCCAGCAGGGCCGTCTCAGCGTGCTCAAGATGAATGACGATCTCACTCCCCGCGAACGGCGTAACGCTATCCTGCCTGGAGATGATGCCTCCGGCGATCCACTTCCCAATGCGGTCTACCTGGGTGACCACATCACGCCCGATGGCAAGTGGGGATCGTCGCTTGAGGTACATGTCGGCAATTTTTCTGGCTCACGCACTTCTGAGATTCTGCTCTATGACCGGGTAACTGGCACGATCCAGCTGCTCAGCCTGGACGTTGATCTCTCTATCAAGAAGCATGTCACGCTGCCCGCGCAGGGCCCTGGTTGGGAAATCTACGTTGGCCGCTTTGATGGTAAAAGTACGCAGCTGTTTATGTATAAGCGCTACGCGGTTGCCGATCCCGGTGCGCAGCAGGATACCCCTCCCAACAATTCATCCAATAACCCTGGTCCCGTCCCGACGCCTGGCCACACCCCCACTCCGGGACCCACGGCTACACCAACGCCTGGCAATACGCCGGTAATAAAGCCGACGCCGAGCCCAACACCCAAACCAACGCCGGCTCCAACGCCCAATCCAACACCAACACCGACGCCGAGCCCAACACCCAATCCAACACCGACGCCTACGCCAGCGCCGACGACTGAGCCCAGTCCGACACCAATCCCTTCGCCAACCAATACGCCGGACTCGACTGCCACACCGAGCGCTAATGCGATGATGGCCTATCAATTCACGCAGCTCGTTGGCCCCAACAAGAATGGCGATCTCAGCGGGGTGCCCCTCGAAGATTGGGAGAAGCAGAACCGTACCGCCAATATTCGTGTGATAAGCTTTGACAAAAATCTCCATATTAGCCACCAGCAGTCCTATACTCTCTGGCACGCGAACTGGGAGGTCTATGTGGGCCGCTTTGTCAGCAGCCAGCAGGATGGTATATTCCTCTATGATCGCACTGCCGGCGAAGGACGGATGGTAGACTTCGATAATAAGCTGCGTGTCAAAGACTTTCAGCTGGTTCATAATATCAGTGGCAACTGGATGGTCTACAGCGGCGACTTTGCCGGTACCGGTCGTGCTCAATTGCTGCTGTACGATCCCAGCAACGGTGCTGCCCAGATGCTGACCTTTGACCGGCGCCTGCACCTTCAACAGCAAAAAACCTATGATCAGTGGGCCACCAATCTCATCCCCTACGTGGGACATTTTGGTCTGCCCTCGCTCAGCGTCATGCTCTATGATCCACAGGCCGATCAGAGTACCTTCGTCGCGTTTGATAAATCGCTTGAAATCGCGCACCAATATACCGTGAAGGCCTGGGACGACGAGCACTCGCAAATCCTGGTGGGTTCTTTCCTGGATCGTACGCGTTGTCTGAAGCTCGATAGCTGTTCCACCGGTGATGACCTGTTGGTGCTCAACCGCCAGACCGGCCAGATAGAGCAGTATGTCTTCTCGTTTGGACGCACGTTCCAGATGTTCGATAATCGTGTGCAGGGTTTCTCGCGCCTGGGAGTTCCGACAGACCAGGCGGTTGTCCCGGTGGACACCACCAGCTTTACCCTCCTGCAAACGATACGCACAAGCATTAAAAATGAGGAGCTCTACTAAACAAATCATATTGTAGGTCCGAACCCACTACCACTGGTGCCAGCTGGCGCTATGCAGCAGCCCACCAACTTCTTGCTGCGGGCGTCAACTGGCATCTTCCTTCCCCAATTTCTCCATTCCCGCCGTCAAAAGCCTCGTGATACAATAGCGACATGCCCCCCAAACCGGCGCTATCGTGAGTATGAACTGGCTTTACGGGCCATTCCAGCAAAGCCAGCTTCCCTCATCGCACCGCGTTGACAGCGAGGTTGACAGCTAACCCTCTTCGGAAAACAAGGAATCCATCGTCTGAGAGGCTTCTTTTTGCATGGATGGGAGCACGTGAGAGTAGATGTCCATCGTCACCCGAATTGAGCTATGTCCTAGTAATTCCTGGACCACTTTGGGATGAACACCCTTCGCGAGTAAAATGGTTGCCGCACTATGCCGGAGATCGTGGAGACGTATACGAGGTAAGCCTGCCGCATCAGTCAGTTTGTGAAAGCGTACCATGAGCATATCAAAGTGCATGTACCTTCCATGCCGGTTTGTGAAGACCAGATCATGCTCTTGCCACTGATCGCCAGCTTTTTGCTTGATCTGGTCTTGTCGCTCGCGTTGAGCATTCAGTGATTTCAGTACGGCATCTGGAAGCATGATTTTTCGCCGGCTCGTTTTTGATTTAGGATCGCCCTCCACGTAGCCATAACCTGCGACCCGCCCGACTGAGTGCCGCACGTATAGCACTTTGTGCTTGAAGTCGATATCACTCCAGCGTAGTGCCAGCAATTCGCCCCTTCTCATACCAGTAGTCACAGCGACGAGGAGTAACGTCTCTATCAGGCTATCTTTTGCGACCTCTAGCAATGTACGTGCTTGCTCAACGTCAAGCGTTTGA
>JAFMRP010000916.1 GCA_017354095.1 Ktedonobacteraceae bacterium | reverse complement strand
GGGGGTGGCGTATTGACCGGAAACATGGTTTTCACCGCCGCCGCTGCGACTGGCGAGAGCATGAGCAAGGCAAAGCCAATAATGACGCCAAAGGCGGCCACCCGTGCATAGGTCTGTCGATGCTCGTTGCCCAGAGAGGTGAAAATCATCAGGGCAATCAGGCAGATCATGGCTGCCAGTAATCCCAACCCGAGAGCCTGGCAGGCCTGGACAAAGGTCGTACCCACCTTCTGAAGTTCGGGAAATTGAGTCATGTGCGTCTGTCTCCTTTCAGCGATTATTTTCTCTGTTCGTGTGTAATGCCATTGCTATGGTGTAGGTGGCGATGGGGGAGAAGGAGATGGCCCTGTTCCCGGAGAAGAAGAGAAACCTTGTGGGCGTATCGTCCGCCTGGGCGGTGTGGGGACACGTGAGATCCCTACCGATCGTTGGCGTGATGTGGGAGGTGTGGAAGTTCCCTGCGTACGTATCGGTTGGTTGCCAGACCTACGCTGGCTATGTGTGATGGATCCACCTCCACCGCTGGCTCCTGGCCCTCGGCCTCTATTGCTGCTGCCAGGGCTGCTTTGGCCATGAGGAGGAGGGCTGCTCCGACGACTGCTGCCCCCACCTGATCGACGGCTTTCCCCGGTGCCACTCAGTGGTCTCTTATCACCACCACCGCCTCCTCCATGTTTGTCTCCCTGGCTCATGGACGGTTCATGCCTGATGGTGATGGTCCGTCCTCTCCGTAATCCGGCGGCTGCGAGACCTCCCACGGCCAGGGTTTTGACCCCTCGCCCTGCGACGCTTAGAAACAGCAGTGGGCCTCCCGCGAGTGCATATCCCCCAACTCCGAAAGCCATGCGCACGATCGCCACAAACGTGGCCAGAGCAACATACAGGACCGCCAGCGCAAGCAGCAATTGGACGATACTGAGCGATCCGTTTGACTGACGAAGGATACTCAAGGTGATCCGATTTCCGACATCGAGGATGAAGAGTTGAATTGCTTGCAGGAACGTGAGAAGGATGGCTGCTCTGGCGGCTGACTGCGCCCAGCGCTGCGTTTCCGGCAGCGCCGCCAGGAAAAAGAGCAGCGGGCTGGCAGCATAGAGAATATAGAGAAAGGCCAGGCGTGCGGCTTCTTCCACCACCAGGACAAACCCCAGCAGCCCATACACGATCTGGAGCAAGCCAAGCCGGATACCAGGATTGGGAGTGCCCACAATGGTCTGCAGCGTCGTACTCGAAAAGATACTGCTCAGCGCATTGTTGGCCTGAATCAGTAGGAGGAACAGATGACGAGACAGCAGGGCCGCCAACAGCGCGAACACGAGGCGAGGCAATAACTCCATGACCTGCGCATAGGAGAGCCAACTCACGACTGCACCGAGCATCGAACGGAGTGCGCCCCAGGCCACGACCGATGTGACACAGACCAGCACGATAGTCCATGAGGTCGTCCACAGGTGGATCAAGCCCACGGGTTGATTGTCCTGAAAAGGGGAAAGCGGCGTCTGCCACAAAAAGTGCAACGCTTGTGTATTGGTGCGATAGAAATCGCCGATGGCCTGTGCCGCCGCGTTGATGAGTCCTCGAGTCGCCTGGCACAGATCGAAGCTCTGTCCGAACGGCAGCGCGAGAAAGCAGGCGGGAGTCGATTCCTTGTTGCCATTGCCGTCCTGGAACACCGTTTGGGTGGGACCGGTCACTGGCTGAACGGGGGCGACAAAGCCGATCAAATGCACATGAATAGTGCCCTCACTCCACGGTTTCGCGAAGAGATCTGCTGGCCAGTGTAAGGTGCGTAAGAGCTCATGAACCGGCACATCCGTCCCTTTAGCACCAAATTGGGGATCGTTCCAGGCCCAATAATCCAGACAAAGGCGATCGACCGTGTCATGTTGCCACTTGGAACTCAAACGATCAGCAGGCCAACTGAAGAGAAAGGTAATGGTCTGGGCAATCGTGCCGCCACCAGGATTCTCACACGTGCTGCCAAATCGCCCCACCCCATAGATCGTTCCTTGTGGACTCGCAACACCTTGAGAGGTCGTGTCATGATGCGGTATCATGGACTGCGCCTGCGCCCTGCGGGGAGGAAACGCGAGCAGGAGCAAGGCGATCGCAACGAGCAGCACCAGCGCGCTTTTCACCCCTACGATGGGCAGGAGGTTTCGTTGTGGCATGTGAAACGCGTCCTTTCTTCAGCATTTGATAGACATGAGTCTCAGCGCGTGAGCCTGGTCCGGCAGGGGAACGCCGAAGGAGGCTGGTGATTGTGGCTGGGAAGCGCACGAACAGAGTGCGCGACAGCCATGATCAGGGCAAGGGGGAGACGCCTCACACAGACCAACGCTCACGCCTTCTCTAGTGTGCAGGAAACCGGCGCGAAACACCATAACATCCGCTCTACATTTTGGATGTAAAGGAGATGCAGAGCGAGCATCGCTGATCCCTCCCTCATGCGTCTTGCAAAATGGCGTGGAGGTAGCGTTGGGTTTCATCGGGGAGACAGACACGCCATCGGGTGGTGCAACGGGACACCGCTTGATTGACGGTGTCGGCACCAGCATTATAAGACGCCAATGCTTTGGCATAGTCACCACCATAGTTGCGCAGGTGCCCGGAGAGCAATCGTGCTGCCGCATACAAGGAACTTGTGGGATCACGGGGATTCACTCCCAATCCTGCTGTGGTCTCGGGCATCAACTGCGCGATCCCGACTGCCCCGGCTGACGAGACGGCGTCTGGGCGAAAACCGCTCTCTTGATTGATCATGCGTAAGAAGATGCCGACATCGATCCCAGACACCCGTGCGGCATCGCGCGCGACCGCCACATAGGGACTGTTGGGCAAGGTATCCATGCCAATCCGAGGCGCCGGGCTGGCAGTGAGCCAGGATGGATGAATATAGCCCTGCACGTGGTAGCCAGCCCAGTAGGGAGAGGTGTTTGTATCCGATACTTGATCACGAGGGGGATACGTATGTTTGCACTCGACCATTGCAGGTAAAACCGCCATTTCTGGAGAGAAGCAACAGAACGTCGGAAGCGCGAGATAGCCAGAAATGGCTATTTTCCGGCAGGTGAAGCAGAGGAACGTTACTCTTGTCAGGACAAACCGACCTACCAGTTAGGGGAGGAGATCAAGAGCAGAAAAG
>JAFMRP010000915.1 GCA_017354095.1 Ktedonobacteraceae bacterium | reverse complement strand
AGACTGTCGGGCGTTTTGATCATCTTGTGGTTACTGCCGCGGGCGATCTGGCCTACCAGCCGATCCGCGAGCTTGATCTTGATGCCGCGCGCCGGACCATCGATTCCAAGCTGGTTGCGGCGCTGTTGCTGGCCAAGCATGCTGCAGCGCATATTGATACACACGGCTCGATTACGTTTACCGCTGGCATTGCCGCCGAGCGTCCACTGCCGAATGGGGTGGTTGTAGCCACTGTGAACGGTGCTCTCTTCTCGCTGGCATACGGTCTTGCTCTCTCGTTCGCACCGATTCGCGTCAATGTGCTCTCGCCGGGCTGGGTGGATACGCCGATCTGGGAGGCAATCGCGGGTGCCAACAAACCGGCGATGTTCGAGCAGATGGCGCAGCGCTTGCCCGTGGGTCGTATCGGGCGTCCCGCAGACATCGCGCACGCGGCGATTTTCCTGATGGAAAACGAGTTTACGACTGGTACTGTTTTGCCGGTCGATGGCGGCCAGCGACTGGTTTGAGAACATGCTCAGCGGCCAATATATCCTGCTAGCCTTCTGGTGATGTTTCGCCGGAAGGCTGCGGGAGGGCGTGTTGGATACGATTGAGCCGTTCGTCCAGTTCTTGAAGGTTCGTCAGAAACCACACCTGGGTGCCACGGTTCGTTTCGTATACGAAATCCCGGAGGGCGCGGCTCCGAGCCAGGTGTTCAGTGATGTCGCCCAGGATCACGAGGCGCTGCCTATACGTCACGAATTTTTGGATGATGTGACCGGCAAGACGTGTCTCAAGTTGGAAGAAATCATTTTCAAGTCGTTCCACCGGAACAAGGATCACCTCGGCGCCCTGCTGCATCGCCTCGCCAATCAGATCCAGGGCATTCTGTTCGCTTCTCAGTTTTTCTCCACCTGGTGCGCAGGAAAGAACCTGCACCCCCTGAATCGTTGTCAATGTGTCTGACATCAAGCCTCCTCCGCTTACAGGTTTTGCGTTTAGTGTGTGCTCGGATAGCCTCTCCAGGAGAGTAACACACTTTTTTGTTCAGGGCAACCGTGCTCTGCTTTACACGAAAAATGCATTCTACATTAGATATATTTGAAAGTCGCGGAACAGTAATAAGTGTGTTGGTAGCAGGTTCTTGCTAGAAATAGCAGTAATCTGGTACTTCTGGCTTAGTTTGCGGCTAAACCTCTAAAATAGCTTTTTCTCCTGGTATGATTAGTACAGGTTATTTTGTGTGGACTCTTTTTGGTAGGCGGCATAAGGAGGGTAGTGTTATGTTCAGGTTCTCCCTTTATAGGATGCTTATGCGGCGACGGCGGTTTGTGGTGTGGTTGGGGGCTCTGGTGGGGATTGTATCTTTGCTGCTGGTATGGTTGGGGGCTCCGATGGTGCAGATGGCGGGGAAGCTGGTTCCGGGTATTCAATCGCGTGGGGATGCTTCAGGTAACCTGACGATTGCTACTCATCCTGTGGGAGAGAGGTGGTCCGATGCGAAAACCTGGGGAGGAGCGCTGCCCAGGGCACAGGCGGCGGTGACGATCCCGGCAGGTAAAAGCATTTTACTGGATGTCAGTCCTCCGCCGCTTAAGAGCCTGCTGATTGAGGGAACACTGGTATGTGACGCGAAAGACCTGGCGATCAGGGCGAACTGGATTATGGTGCATGTCGGCGGGTCGTTTCTGTGTGGGAGTGAGCAGGCGCCGCTTCATAATCACCTGGCTATTACACTGACCGGCAACAATGCTGGCGAGAGCGTGATGGGCATGGGCACGAAGGTGCTAGGAGTGATGGGAGGGACGCTGGAACTGCATGGAGAAAATCATATATCCTGGACGCACCTTGGTGCGACAGCATCTCGCGGAAGCACTCGTATCACCCTGGAGCGGCCTGTAGACTGGCACGTGGGCGATCGTATTGTGATTACTTCGACTGATTATGATGCCGATCAGGCTGAGGAAGTTACTATTCAAGCGGTTGCGGGCGCGACTGTGACCCTGAATAAGCCGCTGAAGTATATGCACTGGGGCACGGTGCAAAGCTTTGGGGGGTCGATGATAGACGAACGCGCCGAGGTCGGGCTGCTGAGCCATAATATTGTGATACAGGGGGATGCGGGCTCGGTTGCTACAGGTTTTGGTGGCCATACGATGATTATGCCTGGCAGTACCGTGCATATCGATGGGGCTGAATTCTTTCATATGGGGCAGAAGCGTCTCAAGGCGCGCTACCCGATTCACTGGCATATGGCCGGGGACGCATCCGGTTCCTATATCAAGAACAGCACCATTGATCATAGCTTTAATCGCTGCCTGACCATTCACGCCACGAATAAGGTGCAGGTGAGTTCGGTGGTCGCTTTTGATACCATCGGGCACTGCTTTTTTCTGGAGGATGGGAATGAGACGGGCAACGTGCTGGAGCACAATCTAGGCGTGCTGACGCGCAAGCCGGCCGATGGCGAAGCGATCTTACCCACTGATACTACGCCGGCAACCTACTGGATTACCAATCCTAACAATATCTTTCGTGGGAATGTAGCGGCTGGCTCGCAGTTCTTTGGCTTCTGGTTTGCCATGCCTGAGCACCCCACCGGGCTATCGAAAAACGCCAACAATGATCGCCTGGTCTGGCCTCGCCACACGCCGCTGGGCGAGTTCAGCAACAACGTCGCGCACTCTACCAGCGATAACGGCCTGCATGTGGATGACGGCGCGAATCCCGATGGGAGCAGTACAGGCTATGCCTATGAGCCGCGCCAGAATCCCGCCGTCTCGTCTCCACCGGTCACGGCGACTTTCAAGAATTTCACGGCGTATAAAACACGAACGCTTGGCGGATGGCTAAGGGGGAGCAATCTACGCCTGGTAGGGGCAAAAGTGGCCGATACGGTCTCCAGCTTCATCTTCGCGCAGGGCCAGATACTTTTGCAGGATTCGCTGGTGGTGGGGGAGACGAACAATAAGGGCAATCCGGCATCATGGGAGGCAACCGGGCAGGATGGCCGCAGCCTGCCGCAGCCCTGGAATCCGCACACACCTGTTACGGGTTTTGATTTTTATGATGGGCCTCAGGGAGTTCAGCGCGTGACTTTTATCAATTTCCGTTCCAATGCGCTGCGCCCAGCGGGGGCGCTGAGCTACAATCCCGAAAATAAT
>JAFMRP010000914.1 GCA_017354095.1 Ktedonobacteraceae bacterium | reverse complement strand
GGGTCAGAGAGAGGCGTCTGCTGGGAGATACCGGGCTGAGACGGGTTAGCCTGGTTGTTCAGGGATTCTGGTGTGAGATAGGCCGGGGTTGTCGCACGCGAAGCGGCGCCTGGTTGTAGTGATGAGTGCGCTCTATTGCTCTCTTCGTCTGTAAGAGTGGTAGAGCCATGGAGTGATGGCTGCTGCAGGGCCGCGCGAAACGCCGATGGTTGCTGAAAGCGTTTTTGCGGGTCCTTTTCCATGGCATGCAGAATGGCGGCCTCGATGGTGGGAGGAATTTGCGGGTTGAGCTCGCGTGGGGGGCGAGGCTGTGTATACAGGTGGTGGAGCAGCACACCCATGGAATTGTCGGCTGTGAAGGGGCGTTCACCTGTCAGCATTTCATAGAGCACAATGCCCAGGGCGTAGATATCGCTGGCCGGTAAGGGCTTGCTCTGGATCTGTTCAGGCGCCATATAATGAGGAGTGCCGGTGATGGTCTGAGTTGTTGTCGTCGATTCCGCTAAAATTGCCTCTGCGGTGGGAAGTACTTTGACCAGGCCGAAGTCGGAGAGCACCAGGGTGCCGTTGGCTTTGAAGAGCATATTGCCGGGCTTGATATCGCGATGGATCAAGCCGTGTTCGTGGGCGTATTGTAGCGCGTCGAGTATCTGGCTGATGAGAGGTATGGCTGTGCTGACGGGCATAGGACCTTTTTGATGGAGATAGTCGCGCAGGGAGCCCCCGGCCATATAAGGCATAACCAGGTAGGCGAGATTATCTTGTTCGCCATAGTCATAGATGGGCAGGATGTGGGGATGATCGAGCTGAGCCAGGACACGTGCCTCGCGCGCGAAGCGGCGCATAAAGTCGCCGCCGGTTTCTCCGGTGTCTGGCAGATAGACTTTCAGCGCGACATTGCGCTGCAGGTGAATATCTTCGGCCAAATAGACTGTAGCGGTGCCCCCATAGCCCAACGGGCTTTTGATGCGATAGTGGCCAAGTACCTGGTCAAGTAGTGCCTCAGGGTGCATAGATCCAATCTCCCCTGATATCGTTCAGAAATTTGCCCTATCATAGAAACGCGGAATTGATAGACTTGTATAGTCTAACATAAGTGGCTTTTTGTGTCTAAGAGTTTTACGTAGAAATTTAGGGCAAATTATCATAGACCGTGCGTGGTTTTATTGGCCTCTTGCTGCGCTGTATCTGGTGGATCGAGATTGACGATGATCGGTTCCTGCGAATTGCGCACAATGACCCACTGGGAGGGAGTATCGCCGGGATTGATCTCCTGGTGTGGTACAAATGGTGGTACAAAGATGAAATCGCCCGGCTCGACCTCCTCTTCAAATTCGGAGCCGTCGATCCACCAGCGGATCTTGCCGCGACCGGAAACGACGTAGATGACTGTTTCGAGGGTGCCGTGATGATGGCGGCCGCTGGCTATATATGGTTCAACTACGGTGACGCCGGCCCACAAACCTTCAGAGCCGGCCAGTTCGCGTGAAACTGCCGCGACCCGCTGCATACCGGGCGTTTGGGGTGTATTGGCATCGAACTGATGTGGCTTGATGACACGTACCGGCTGTAACGGCTGGCCACCTGGTGCAGAGGTGCTGCTCATCACATATGCTCCTTTTTGCTTGATAGCTGGCAATGGTTGACGCTATAGGGCAATGGTTTCCAGGTTAATTGCGGCTCGTGCGGCGCTTAAGGCCGGCTCCTGCACTTCGACGACTCTGCCAAGGGACAGGATGGCGCGCAAGTGATGCAGGAGACGTTCGCGGTAGAGCTCCTCGTTGAGGAGCAGCCCCCCGCATAGCGCCAGTGGCAGCGGCTGAGCGGCAAAGTCCAGGCGTTCATAGACGGCTTTGACTGCCAGTGCCAGTTCAGCGGCCCCCTGCTCTATAATCTGCTCTGCTATGTGGTCACTGGCGCGAGCGGCCGCGAATACGCAGCTGGAGAGGCGAGCGATACGGGCTTTGTCGTCGCTGGCGTAGACTGCGCTGATCAGATCTTCGGCCTGGTGCAGCCCCCAGCTATCCAGAATCAAATGCAGCAGTTGTGTCTGGGGACCACGTCCATCGGCGGAACGTACCGCTGCTAACAGTGCCTGGCGTCCCAGATCGTAGCCGCTGCCCTCATCGCCCAGGATATGGCCCCAACCGCCAGAGCGGATAATGGTGCCGCGTGCGTCTCTGCCCAGAGCGATGGAGCCGGTGCCGGCGATCAGGGCCACGCCAAGCGCGTTTTCCAGGACACTGAAGGCCAGTTCAGCGTCATTGCTCAACTGGACATGTGACGCAAGAGATGTGAGATGGGGATAGAGTGTATCGTGATCCGCCGGTCGATCAACGCCGGCCAGGCCCAGCCAGGCGTAGCGCGCGGGCAGAGAACAACCAGCGGCCTGTGTCGCCTCCTGTACCGCTGTATGGATACTGTTCAGTGCTGATTGTAAGCCGACCGCCGTATAGTTGGAACTGCCAGCCTGTCCACGTCCCAGTTCATGTCCCTGGGTATTGACGATTACGGCCAGCGTTTTACTGCCGCCGCCGTCGATGCCCAGATAGAATGTATCTGCTTTATCCTCTCCTGACGTCATGTTTGTGCTCTCATTAATAGCTTCGGGGAGCCTTCACGTGGCTCAGGGAAGCAATTGTTCGCGTTTCATATGAGTGTAGAACGTGTATTTATTGCCGCAATAAACGGAGCGCGCGTATTCAATGGGCTGGTTGCGCTCTGTATAGGTGATACGGCGCATGAAAAGGGCGGGACTGTTCGCTGGCATCTGGAGCAGTTGAGCCTCTTCCTCGCCCACCAGGCCGGCTTCCAGTTCTTGCTCGGCTTCCAGCAGTGGCAGGCCGTACTTGGTTTCCAGGAGTCGGTAGAGTGAATTATGCTCTAAGTCTTCTTCGAGCAAGCGCTCACAACCCATAAAGCTAATCTGCGAGGTTTCGACGGCCAGCGGATCGTTATCTGCCAGGCGCAGGCGCTCCAGGCAGAAGATCTGTAGTCCCGCCTTAATACGCAGGCGTTCGGCGGTGGCATCGTCCGCGGGACACATTTTAGCGGAGATCACCCTGGTGCCTGGTCGTTGGCCACGTGCTTTGATATCTTCGGTAAAGCCAGTGAGACGGATGAGCTGTTGTGTGATTTTGTGCCGG
>JAFMRP010000166.1 GCA_017354095.1 Ktedonobacteraceae bacterium | reverse complement strand
AGAATACCGTGGTGATCATGACTAGCAATGCTGGCAGTTCTGAGCTAAAGAAGGCCGTGCGTATTGGTTTCTCGGCCAATGGTACTGGTGAGTCGCGCAACGAGCAGCATGAAGTGATGCGCTCGAAGGCGATGGAGAGTCTGAAGCGTATGTTCCGGCCTGAGTTCATCAACCGTATTGACCAGATTGTGGTCTTCCACTCACTGGGTAGGGATGAGCTCTACCAGATCGTTGATCTGATGTTGGACCAGGTGCGCGGGCGCCTGAGCGAGCAGGGGATCGCTCTGGAACTCAGCGACGAGGTACGTGACTTCCTGCTGAAAGTTGGTACCGACGAGGAGTATGGTGCCCGTCCGCTGCGCAGGGCTATTCAGACATACATCGATGATGCTCTGGCCGATGCCTTGCTGGCGGGTGAGATCGCCAGTGGTCAGACGGCGCTTCTCAAGATTCAGGATGAGCGTATCGTGATCGAGGCACAACCAGTCCCACAGACTGTGTAAATATATCCACGTTTAAGAGGCCGTGCTGCTCACTGGCGAGCAGCGCGGCCTCTTTTTTGCGGGGATGGCTGTATAGGGTATGAGGTTGTGAAATATATCATTGACAGTATGGGCTGGAGGAGTTATTTTTTAGTGGAAGAGATAGCTGTTGATACTGGTATTTAGGGAGGATTTTCTGCGATGCAGTGTGTGTATTGTGGCAGTCCCTTACCGCAAGGGGCACGTTTTTGTACAAATTGTGGCAAGGTGCCGCAAGAGAAGAATGCTGGACAGACGGAGGCCACAAAGTGGAGTGGGCATTCCGGGGGTGCTCCTGTGGGTGGTCCACAGCCGGCGGGCCAAGCGGCTCATCCTACGCTGGATTCAGATGGTGTGCCATCGTATAGTCCGCCTCCCGTGGGGGCAGGTAGTTCTTCACCAAACCAGGGATTACACCAGGATTCGCTGATATCTCATACCGCGACAACTGAACAGGGGGCTCTTCCACAGTTCCCGATCTCCCCACCGCTGCCGCAGGGGCCCGGGACAGGTGGTCCGAATAGGGGAACAGGTGGAACGAATAGGAAGAGTATAATCGGGATGGTGCTGATCATTCTTGCGGTAGTGGTGGTTCTGGGCAGCGGCAGCTTTATTGCTTACGCGACGGTGTTTCATGGTGGGCAAAACAATAATCCCAATACTACGAACAATGGTACGAAAAATGCCGGGAAGACAGCTACGCCAACGGCCGGGCAGACGACGCCAACGCCGCAGCCTGGTACGGTTCCCTCCAATACGGCTACGTTTCAGCTCAAGGTGACGCTGACATTGAAGGCAGACAACGGTCAGGCTTTTAAGGGCGCTGTATGGGGTAGGTCAGAGAGCGAAGAGATTACACTGGTAGTAGCCGGGGGGAAGGTCTGTCAGGTCAGGGATGATGGGAGGGCGGTCAGCGAGTCGTTTGATCTACCTACCGGTCAGCTGGGAGATAAGTGGACTTACGCCAGAAAGTTTGCCTGTAGTGGAACCTACGCCGATGGCAAATTGAGCTATACGGAGACGGTAACGAGCGAGACGCTCACCGGGCAGGGCAGTCTCAGTTCCACATCGACGGCAGATCTTGCCAGTAAGGCGTGTCCGTATAAGGAGTATGTGTTTGATCAACTGGATGGCACCTTTAGCAATGCGACAACGATCTCAGGCAATTTTAGCTGGTCGGGATCTGTGGTTGGTCATTGTGATGGGCAAGCGCCTGTGAAGGGGAGCGGCACCTGGACGAGCAAGCTAGCCTGAGCTACTGTTAAAAACCTGCCTGGCGACATCTATGACCAGACAGGTTTTATTTTTGGAGGGGCTGAAACGCCTGTCAGTCCAGGATGTGGGCGGGTGTGTGCAGATTGCGCACGTTATCGATGATCCTCTGGCGTTGTCGCTGGTTTGGTATGATTGGCGCGACCAGCTCGTGGAAGCGGGCCTCAAGCTGTTCCCAGCTCAAAGGATTATGAGGATCGCCCAGTGGGTAGCGAATCGTCGCGCTGAGCTTGCGCCCATCGTGTAGTTCTACGCGGGCGGAGGCGCGCCACTCTTGTGGATAGTAGGCATCCAGTTCAGGGCTGGCGTAGCAGTCCACACGCTGCATCAGGGCGCGCACAGCGGAGTTGTGCAGGTAGCGCTCACTGAAGACAGTCTGGCCGGCCTGTCCGGTGAGCAGGGCCACACTCGCGGCATAGGGCATACTGAACTGAGCTTCGACGATATTGCTGGCCGCGCGCTTCTGTTCAATGGGATCGGCCACCAGTCCCCATCCGCCTGTGAGCACCCCGCAGTCCACGCGTGTGATCTGCTCTGCTGTAAATTCATGATTGCGTCTGATGTCGAGCAGGCAATCAATCGGGCCATGCATATAGCGACAGCAGGCATAGGGTTTAAGCGCGACCTCCATAATGGCGAAAGTATTATCAGGGGTAAGCTGGCGGGCGTCACTGTCCGGTGAATAGGCATGCAGGAAGCCGTAGCGGCCCTCCAGGATGGCGTTGGGTCCGGTAAAGCCAGCGGCGGCCAGGCGTGCGGCGCTGATGCCAGCGTGTGAGGACCAGCCTGGATTCAGACGTTTCGTCCATGCGCCATTGTGTAGATAGGCGAGAGAGCCAGAGGCCATGCTGCCCGCGATGCCGAGCGCCTCTTCCGTTTGTTCAGCGGTGAGGCCGAGGAGTCGCGCGCAGCAGGCAGTTGCTCCCAGCGTGCCACAGATCGCGGTGGGATGAAAGCCGCGTTCATAGGCTGCTGCTGGATTGAGCGCGGCTCCAACGCGCAGGGTGACCTCGTAGCCGGCAACGATGGAGGCGTAGAAATCATCGAGGGAACTGTTGAGTTGTTCGCTCAGCGCCAGAGCGGCTGGGAAGACGGCTACGCCCGGGTGGAGTGAGGAACGGTTCTCCACATCGTCCATTTCCAGGCCATGCGCGGCAGTGCCATTGACCAGAGCGGCCCAGGAGGCTTCCGCCCGCTCTGGCCTGCCAAAGATCGTCACGCCATTGGCCGGGTGAGATCCAGGCAGGGTGGCCAGGAAGCGATAGGCGGCCTGGCTGGATGGCAGACTGGAGCCGCCAATGGTCACGGCCAGGTGATCCAGCAGGAGATAGCGGACGCGCTCGCGCAGTGTGGCCGGAAGGGCTGCGCCTTGCAGTTCCGCACAAAAACGAGCCAGTTCGGTAGTGTAGTGTGTTACCATATAGCGAGACTCCTGAGAAAAATGTTGATGCTACACTATATCGTATAGAGCGAAACAGCTGTGTGTCTTTTCAGTAGGCGTCTGTGATAATACCGGAATTTATGAGTTTATTTTAAAGGATAAGTTTATACAGAGGAGTTGGGTGCATGAAGAAGCGTCAGTGGGCGAAGCTGTCCGGCCTGTCGCTGGCTGCGTTTGGTGCTGTAATGGTGATCAAGAGCTTTTTGCCGCGGCGGCTGGCTGGATCGAAGCCGCGCCTGGTGGTGAGAGATGGATTGAGTCGTGAGCAACTACCGGAGATTCGTGTCACATTTTTACGTTGTGGTCATGCCACTCTTCCTGAAGCGCTGGCCGTGCGTGGTTCCTTCTCGCTGGCGCCGTTGGTTCTAGCCCATAGCGCGGTACTGATAGAGCATCCGCGGGCCATCTTTCTCTATGATACCGGTTTATGCAGCGATATTTTTTCGTTTCTCAAGGGTGAGCCATTGTTTTTTCGCAGGACCCTGGCATCTTTTGTGCTGGATCAGCCACTGGCGGCACATCTGCAGAGGCTGGGTGTGAACAGGCTGGATTTTGCCTTGCTTTCGCATTTGCATTGGGACCATGTCAGTGGGGTGCCTGATATCGCAGGGGTGCCACTGCGTATCAACAAGGTTGAGTATGACGCGGCGCGCCTGGGCCGATTTGATCAATGGCACGCGCTGGTGCCGCGATTATTGGGGTCTAGCCCGCTGGAGCTGTTTAGCTGTGATGGTCCACCATATGAGGGATTTGCGAGTAGCCATGACCTTTTTGGGGATGGTTCGATTGTGCTGGTACCTTTGCCCGGGCATACTGCGGGGAACACAGGTATGTTTATCAACCGGGCTAATGGTGGGCGTCTTCTCCTGCTGGGGGATGCCGTGTGGGTGGCGGACAATTACCTCCGGCCTGCCACTATGCATCCTTTCTTCTGGTCGTTAGTAACTGGCGACAGTGCCACGGCATGTCAGACGTTAATCGATTTGCACTATTTTGCTGCGAGTCATCCTGAAGTATCCTTGATCGCTATGCACGATGCGCGGATGCAAGAGACATTTATGCGTGTAGAGGCATCTTTAGCACAGCGATGGGTGTGATGGTATATAGAGATTGCCCGAACTCTACAAATTATGTTACACTGCAAGTGGTAATATCGACCTGGCAGGAGACACGGGATGTCAACGCGAGTAACCTCTGACATAACCATTGATCGGCACGGCAGAAAACTCCGACGTATGAGTTTTGAGCAACGGGCGCAGCTACGTAGGAGTTATAGGGCGAACACGTCGCGCTGGCGTCATCCACTGATTGGTTTTTTAATTTCTGTACCGCTTGTGGGTGGGACCACGCTGGGCTTGAATACGCTGTCTGAGTACTTGAGGGCGCCATCTTTTTTCCCCAGCGCTTTCATGTTATTGCCGGTGCTTTTTCTGGCGCTGTTCTGGGGAGTGGGTCCCGCGCTTTTGTCGCTGGTGCTCTCAACCCTAGCGCTTGATTATTATTTTGTTCAGCCCGGTGGGCAGTTTACGATTGATATCAGAGAGGGCCTAGTACAACTAGTGCCCTTTGTTATTTCTGGATTAATTATAGCAGTTATTATCGCGCAGCGCGAGCGGGCACGGCTCAATGCTCTGGCGGCCGAGCAAGAGTTGCAATCTTATGCGCAGTATCTGGAGGAGGTTAATCGCAAGCTTGAGGATGCCAATCATGCCAAGGATCGTTTTATCTCTATCGCATCGCATGAATTGAAGACGCCTATTACCACGATTCGTGGCCAGGCGCAGCTGGCGATGCGACGCCTGTCGAAGCAGGGGGAGTTGTCGTCTGAAGAGGAGTCTTTGCTCAAGACCTTGGAGCGCATCAACGATCAGACACGCCGCCTGACACTATTGATTGACGATCTGCTGGATGTGAGCAGCATGCGAACTGGCAAGATTGAGCTTGTGCGTAAGTTGTATGATCTGCGGGAGGTGTGTCGTGACGTGGTGGAGGATCAACGCCTGTTGACCGGGCGAACGATCAGGCTGGACATGCCGGTGACTCCGATCAGGACGTATCTTGATCATGACAGGCTGGCACAGGTGCTGGTGAATCTGGTGAGTAACGCGGTCAAGTACTCGCCGGATAACATGCCGGTTGACGTGCGAATTGAGTGCGTTGACGGGAAGGTGATGATGCGGGTGCGCGATTATGGGAAGGGGATATCCCCGGATCAGCGGGAGCGGATCTTTGAATCGTTTTATCGCACGCCGGAGGCGGAGGCTTCGTCGGCGCGTGGGCTGGGTCTGGGGCTGGCTATTGCGCGTGAGATTGTCGAGCGGCATAGCGGGCATATTCGTTGTGAGTCGGAGGCGGGTCAGGGCAGTATGTTCATTGTGGAGTTGCCGCTGAAGGGGTGAGGGGTCAGGGGGGCTGCTGATGCTGTGGGTTATACAGGCTCGGCGATTTATCAAGCACTTTTTCCTCCTTTACTACTACTACTTTTTTGGAGGAGTTATGCTGTTATTCATCCTTGCTTAATCCTTCTCAGGCGGCTCTGATTGAATGTGTTTCCACCAACTGCCTCGCTCGTTCGTTTTGATGCGGTGGCAGTTGGCACAGCGAACTTCGCATTTGGCGATTTCAGACGAAATTCTAGCCCAGCCACAGCCTTGCGAGAGCATATGGGATATCTCGTCAGTCTTATCGCCATGTACGTGGTCGAATTCGAGGACACGTATGTCAGTGTAGCCACAATCGACGCAGGGGTGTGTGGAAAGGTAGGCATATAGAAGCTGCCACGTTTTTTTACGAGGTTTTCTGAGTGGTTGAGTACTGCGTCCTCCTCTACTCTTCTCAATGGTCTTAATACGATGACAATTAGCACAGCGAATCTCGCACTTAGCAATCTCAGCTTCGATAATTTGCCAATTAAAGCCCCAACTGATTAGGCGAGCTATTCCGCGATATTTTTTCCCGTTGATATGATCAAATTCAAGTAGGCGCGGGTCTGTTTGCCCGCAATCAACACAGGGATGTCTGGAGAGGTAATCAGCAATGCGATGCGTATTTTCAGAAATTGTTTGTGCTTTGCGTATGCGAGTACGCTCATTGTAAATATGTTTGTTTTTCTGATAGTGATGTTTGCTCAGTTCTGATTGGCAATACTTGCAACGTGCCATTCGGATACCCCGGGTCTTGTACTCCCATCGAAAATCTTCCTCTGCATCGCGCTCTTCACCGCAACGTATACAGATTTTCTTCATTTCTCGTCATCCTTATCCAGAATAAAAAATAAGAACGAAATTTTGTGTGCTAAATATATCGTATTGGTGCACAAAGATGAATACGTATTTTTGTGTATTTCTGGGCTAAAAAAGACAAAAAAACACCAGGACATAATATCCTGGTGTTTGGTAAACAGGGGCAGCAGGACTTGAACCCGCAACAACCCATTTTGGAGACGGGTGCTCTACCAATTGAGCTATGCCCCTATAAAGACTCCTACAAAGAAGAGCCAGGCGGAGAGGGCGAGATTCGAACTCGCGGAGGGGGATACCCTCACTCATTTAGCAAACGAGCGCACTAGGCCACTATGCGACCTCTCCGGGTGTGCGAATCTTCCAGCCAGTAGAAGGTGGAAGTTGTCGTTATACCATGCGTAAAAACGCTTCGGTACGAAGAGAGAATATCATATGACACGTTTCCTGTCAATAGGGAACACAGGTAAATCCGGCGAGATGGGGGAGGCTCCTCTAGCCTAGAGAGGAGCCTCCTGGCCGGGGTTGTTATGAGCGAACCTGGACGATCATTTCGATCTCAACAGGGGCGCCGAAGGGCAGTTCCGCCACGCCGATGGCAGCGCGTGCGTGCTTGCCGGTGTCGCCAAAGATCTGCTCCAGCAGTTCGGACGCGCCGTTAATTACTCTGGGTTGATCGGTAAAGCCCTCGGCAGAGGCGACGTAGCCATTGAGCTTAACGATGCGTGTGATGGTGTCCAGTGTGCCGGTCAGGCCGCGCACCTCGGCCAGGCAGTTCAGCAGGCAGAGGCGCGCGCCCTCCTGTCCCTGCTCCAGTGATATTTCCCGGCCAAGCTTGCCGCGCATAGTGAGCTTGCCGTCAATGTTTGGTGTCTGCCCGGAGGCGAAGATGAGGTTGCCAGTCTGTACGGCAGGAACATAGTTGAAGGCCGGGCTGGGCAGTTGAGGAATGGTCAGGCCAAGTTCTTTGATACGTGCTTCAAATGACATATTACTCACTTCCTTTAGTTGGATTATTGTCGTCGGCCACGGGCCGCGACGGGCCATATATCTTTTACTGTGCCATTCTGTACCACGACGATTTCATCTGATAGGTTGACCGTCGTGCAGACGTGATTGGGGAAGAAGGCGATTTTGTCGCCGATCTGGGGAGCAAATCCTGGTTCCAGGCGCACAATGCCGTGCTCTTCATTCATTCTGACAACGGTGCCCTGCGGGCCACTGGTAGTAACGCCATAGCCCTCCAGACCGGCGTTGGCGGGGACTATGTCGCCACAGAACGTTTTAGAGCCGGCATCGATGACCGCCATATCTGGCGCCGGGCGGCTCACGACTGTTGCCAGAATGGATAACGCGATTTCCTGCTCGGAACTGGTGCCGGTGCGCGTCGTCATGCGATCAAAGAATACGTAAGTGCCTGGCCGTACTTCGGTAATTCCAGGGACGATGGCGGCGGAGAGCGCCGTTGGAGTAGAGCCAACACTCACCTCTTTGATCGGTATGTCAGCCGCGCGCAGCTGCTCGGCCAGATTGGCCATCAGCGTGCCCTCTTGCTCGCCCAGCGCCTGTGGATTCTTTGATGGGGCATCCGCGAAGCTCACGCCGCGGAAGGTGAAGATGCCATCCAGTTGCAGCCCGGGCGCGGCGAGTACCTGGCGGCACAGCGAAGCAGCGGCGGCAGGGGCGACCCCGGTTCTCTTCAGTCCGGAGTCGATTTCGACGCGTACAAAGAGAGTTGTATCTAGCTCTGTCGCGGCCGCGGAGAGTTGTTTGATGCCTGGCTCGCTCTCAACGCCCACGATCAGATGGCAGCTCTGGGCAAGCCTGGCCGCGCGCAGCGCTTTTTCATGCCCAATAATGGGATAGGCAACAAATATATCGTTGACGCCAGCCGCAGCGAAGACCTCGGCCTC
>JAFMRP010000913.1 GCA_017354095.1 Ktedonobacteraceae bacterium | reverse complement strand
GCCCCTGTGGTCGCAAAACTGGCCGGCAAATAATCCACTTGTTTTACATCAATGGCGATGTAAAACAATTTTCACCAAAATACATATAAATACAAATTATACATCTTCAAATGATTTCATATTCTTAACTCCATAAATTTACCAATAGCTACTTGGTACCCCTCATTCTCCCTCACTTGACGCTCATATCACGAAATGATAAGCTCGTCCAATCACGCAATAAAGAACCCTGTATCAGAAGACACACCAGCAGCAATGAACATCACTTTTCAGGAGAATTTGCATTAGGAGAAAGGGACCTTCACTATGCACAGCACACCAAAAACGAGATTTGCTATCGGCATAACACTCATATCTGCCTCGTTTCTCGCCACGCTGATCATCAGCGCCTGCATGCAGCAGCCTACCAAACAGTCCACGCACGCAGTCCCCGGCCACGTTCGCAATTTCACGCTCTATGTTCGCGACAATCAGATCAAAATGCCGGACGGCAAACAAATCTACTCCTTCGGATACACAGATGACCCCCGGGGACGCTCCAGGCTTCCCGGACCAACCATCGAGGTAGACGAGGGCGATACAGTCAATATCACACTGGTCAATGATAAAGATCCCACCTCCGGCAATCCACCATCAGGCGGCGACGGGCACACAATCCATTTGCATGGCCTCGACCTGCCCAGCCAGTTCGATGGCGATCCTATGACCGCTCCCGGAGGCTCCGTCAAACAGGGGAAGAGCTTTACCTATCATTTTGTGGCCAATCATCCTGGCACTTACTGGTACCACTGCCATGAAGAGGCGCCCGAACATATCCAGATGGGCATGTATGGCCCGCTCATCGTGCATCCCCGTGGAGATCACCATCACGCCTACCCCAATACCACTGCCTATGATAAAGAATATACGTTCCTTCTCAGCGATATCGATAGCCAGGAGCACGATGACGACTACAATACGCTTTTTAAAGGCAGCCCCGAAACCAACTGGACTCAGTATCACCCCAACTATTTTCTGATCAATGGCAAGGCCTGGCCCGATACGATGATGGACCCCACCACCTCTATTACTGCCACGGTCGGCCAAAAAGTGCTGGTACGCCTCATCAATGCGGGTAACGTTATGCGGGCCATGCACTCACATGGCTTCCACTTCCAGGTGATCGGCACCGATGGCCGCAAACTGGATTCCCCCTATTTTAAAGATACGCTCGCCATCGCTCCAGGCGAGCGCTATGATATTCTGCTGGATCTCAACCAGGTCGGACGCTATATGTTCCACGACCACGTTGAATACGCTACCACGAACAATGGCGTGGCCGTGGGCGGCATTGTTACCATGATCAATGTCAATAAACCCGATGGCAGTAATCCGGTGCCGATGCCACCCATAAATGGCACACCCGAGGATTGAGCATTGCACCTGTACCGGGTACCTATACAGCCGCCAGTGCCTCTTTTATCCAGCGCAGGCGCGACTCGGGCAGCATGCCGTAGTTATAGAAAGAGACGCCGGTCACCTGCCTCTTGGCACAATAAGCTACCTTGGTGGCAAACTCGTCAAAAGATTTATTATCGGGCAGGGCCGGGCGCATCCCGACTTCCAGCGGCATTCGCGGCAGCACTGCGGCACAATAGCCATCTACCTCTCGCCGGAAGTCCGCTATGTTGGCGATATAGCCCAGCATTGTTATCCCGTCGGCTATCCCTGCGCGCGGCGGTATCTCCAGGCCCGCCTGCCAGGCCAGATCGGACGCGGAAAACTGGCGTGCACCATTCGCGGATGGGTCCTGCAGATGCACCGCCGCCGTACTCACCGCGTGAACCGCCTGGTGGACCTCGCTGAGCAAGCGCCGTACGGACTCGTGGCGCAGAGCAAAGTAGCGCTCCAGTTCTCCGTCCAGGCTATCCCACCAGTGTTTCCGCAGCCGCGCCTCTTCCCCCTCTCTACCGTCCTCTGACCGCCAGCGCTGCTCTACTTCACCGCGCACATACGCGCTCACCCGCTCGCCATCAACATTGAATTCATGAGCCAGTTCCAGGCAGGCCGGGCAGAAACATAATCCTAACAATATCTGCAGCGCTGGCGTAATCACCACTTGCTGCATCTCATGGTGAAACCCATGCACAAAGGGCATATGGTGCGCGGCCTCAAGCTGGATAGCGCGCAGCGGATAGCGCCGGGCAAGATCCGAGGCCAGAGCACACACATAGGCGCGTACCTCCGGGTGCGAGGGGCATAGATAGGTAATTGCCGCGTCACCAAAGGCATTGCGCGGCGCGTATGCCGGGTAGGCCATCCCCAATCGCGTATTATGCAGGCAGACCGTCCAGGCAATCACTCCCAGACCTTCGCGCTCCGCTACCGCGCAAAGCGCTGCCAGCATGTCCTCTTCCCGCGCCAGCGCGCTAACATGTGGCTTGATCACGGAACCGGCAAACGCGGCTGGATCTGGCCGGAAGTAAACCGCGCCATCCTCAGGATAATAGACCTTGCGCCTTGGATTATGCGGCAGCAACAGCTTACCCGCATGATAGCTTACAGCCAGGCTCACCGTATCTACTCCCAGCTTCTCGCGCACGTTCGCACAAAATACCTCCGGCGTTTCATCCTGCACATCCCAGGGATAAGCATAAATCGCGCTATACACAGAGATCACCCCTCTTAAAATTGAGCATAAAAATATATCGAGACCAATCCTATCCTATCCTACCCTCTCCTCCCAACCATTCACAAGAGGCTCACCTCCGCGCCTGATTGGCCCTCGCCCAAATGCTGTAACGTTTGCCTGCTTCCTACCGTTTTTCCAACGAAGCCAGATTTATAAGAAAAACTGAGCCCGTTCTGGCGGATACACAATAGCGCTGAAAGCCCGATGATAGTCTACTGCGGAGTAACAAGATGGCCATACATCCTACCAGATCGCGAATGATCGTGCATCAGGAGCAGCCGCTCAATGCTGAACCGACGTGCGATCTCTTACGTCAATCATTTCTTACGCCCCAAAATCACTTCTTTGTACGCACACATGGTTCCATTCCATCTGTAGATCCGACAAGCTATCGCCTCCTTATCACCGGCATGGTTCGGCAAAAACGAGCAATATCGCTGGACGAACTTTGCTCAATGTTCTCCACCCACACAGTTATAG
>JAFMRP010000912.1 GCA_017354095.1 Ktedonobacteraceae bacterium | reverse complement strand
TTTGCGACATTCGCTGTCTAGTGCATTCTCAAGAGACCTTTTCCGGGAGTGACAAATGAGCTTCGTACGAACAATGATAGTACGTGCAAATCCGTTCGGCCAATTGTTGAGTGGAGAGCAGACCGTTGGGTTCGACGACAGCACGCTTGCCGTGCACCCATTTGGGCTCAATGGGATTGAGCCAGGGACTTTTCTTGGGCAGAAACAGCGGCAGAATACGCACGCCCTGGGCCGTCAGCTTGACCTGCCGGTTGTGCTCGCGAATCCAGGTGCGCACCATCAGGCTGTGATGCCAGGAAGCATTATCCCAGATCAGCAGCCACGCCCGTTTGCCCTGTCGTTCCAGTTCCGTACAGCACCAGCCCAGAAACTGCGTCGTGATGTCGCTTACTGGACGCCCATCGACAAAGCGCAGCGACATCTGGTCTCGCAGAGGTGCATGGGCTGGCCCGCTTTGCCACAGCACCCCATAGCACGCCAACGCTTTGGCATCGGGATCGGCCTTCCGCCACGTCTGTTCCACCAGGCGCACTGGGTCATCGCTCGGCTGCCAAGCATGAGCGCGAGGCAAGGCAAATCGACTCCACCACACCTCGTCCAGAAACCCAATCGCCCAGGTGGCGGCTTGCTGCTCCTGCGACGCCCAGGTCAGCAATCGGTCACGAGCCGTTTTTTTTCCTGGTACAGCGGATCGGGGTAGGGTAGCCGACCAGCGAAGGTGGCATTGCTGCTCCTTTTTCTGATCGGCCCCCTCCAAACCCGGCGTGCGCGCTTTCCACGCACCGGGCTTTCTAGCATCATCAGGTCTCTTCTGTCCGTGAACGTGATACCTTGCTGCGTCTGTATGGGCGTCCATGTTGAATGTCCGTATGGCAGGTATGGCAAAGGACAAGCGTTTTCCTCCGGCGGGCGGCCATGATTTGAACCCATTGCGGTTTCTCTCGACCATCGTACTTTTCCAGGTCTTTGAGTGCTCGGATGTGGTGAACCTCGATCTTCGAGGTCATGCGAGTGGCCCCGCATTGTTCGCATACCTGGGCCAGGAGCCGTTGTTCGAGTTCTGACCGTTTCCAGTGATAGCGTTCTATCTCGTCCTCTATGGGCGTAGTGACATCCCAGGTGAGGGGGATGCCTCCCCAAGTGGCTACCAGTGGTTTCTTTCCTTCACGTGGGATCGCAACTTGTAGTCCCTTGTATTTCTTTCCGTTGATATCCAGTTCTGCCTGGTATTTTTGATAGACCTTACGAACAGATATCTTGTGTTTGTGCGCTAACGTCCTTGTCAGCGATTGCTCCATGACCCATTTGAGTTTTTGGAGTGTGTGAAGGTTGTAGGCCATTCGGTAGTAGTTGACTAATCCCCGATATTCAAGCTGATATGTTGCGACAATGGTGAAATCACTCTCATTGAGCAATTCTGCTCGATGAATGGGTTTGCCTTTGCGCATGTATCTCTTGCATTTGTCTTCGACGACCTTTCGCGGGACTTTCAAGCCGGTTCCTCCATTGATACTTCGGCGTTTGTGTCCGCGCCTTCGGTGTTGTTTAGTGTCGCTTTGCAGCGTGATGATTTCATAGTTCAGAAAGGTGGCAGCGCTGTCCCGTGTGTGGGTGATCAACGTCTTTTCTTCCGAGAGATTCAGCTTGAGTTCTTCAAGAAGGAACACTCGGAGGCGCTGTTTGATAGCTTCTGCCTCATCCTTTGGCCCGGTAAAGGCTAACGCGAAATCGTCGGCATATCGGCAATACCTCAGTCGTCGGTAATCAGGGTCTTGTGGGTCTTGTGAGGGGAGTTTCTGGGCCTGTTGTTTTAATTTTTGAGCAGCCTCCTTTTGCCCTTTCTTTCTCAGGCGGCAGGCGCGGTGCATCAGGTTTTTGTATTCCCGATTCTCTCTTCTTTTCTCCCCTTTGTTGTATTGCGGCATGAGTTCTGCTTCTACGAACCTGTCCAGTTTCGAGAGCAGGACATTGGAAAGGATCGGGCTGAGAATCGAACCTTGCGGTGTACCGCTCAGCGTTTTGTTCAGTTTCCAGTCCTCCATGTATCCTGCGTCCAGGAGCTTCTTGACGAGACCCAGAAACCGTCCGTCCTGGATGTGTTCGGCGAGTGCTGAGATGATGAGGTTATGGTCCAGGGAGCCGAAGCAGTCGGCTATGTCTCCCTCAATGATCCAGGTGCAGCCTCTCCAGGTGTAGTAGATTTCTCGCAAGGCCGTGTGACATCCCCGTTCTTCGCGGAAGCCGTGGGAGTGCTCGCTGAATGTCTCATCAAAGTAAGCATTGAGGAGCATCCGCATAACCTCAGCCAGGAGTTTGTCGCTCCAAACGGGCACGCCGAGCGGTCTCTTTTTCTTCCCTGTTTTCTTGGGGATGTAGGTTCGTCGCGCTGGTTGCCATTGGTATCGTTCCTGCCTCAGTGCAGTGATGATGGTGTCAAAGGTTTCCAGCGATGTGCCATCAGCCGTTTCTTCTGTGACGCCGGGCGTCATCGAGCCAGCGTTGCGATAGATACGACCGTACGCGCTCAGGTACAGGTTCGTGTTGTAGAGTTGCCGATAGACGCGGTGGAGTGGCAAGCCCCGCTTGCCCCGTTCACGGAGAAGTCCTAAAAGCTCTTCGGTCCCCTGCATTTCGCATACCTCCGTGCTTGAGTAACTTCCTGATACCTTCCCTCTGCGTGGGTATCTTTCACGCACTCTGGCCTGCCTTCGCAGGCTGCCCCTTCATTCTTCTTCGAGCGTCGTTGCTCTTTGAGTCCTTACTATGGGGGTTCCGTCGCCATGCGTCTCGCGACGTGTAGGCGATCCCGCTTTTGCGCATATGAAACGTGTAGTGTGTTTAGGTGCCTGTTTGTTCCTTATCGGGTTCATTACCCGCCACACATCGAAGAGAGGTTTGCCACAACACCAGCCCGGTTGCGGTTTTTCGATGTCGTCATCTTAGACATGGTTTGACGGATGTGGATGGACATCATGCAGGAACTGAGGTTTGACAATTGACCAGTCTCACCATGCACACAGGACTTGCAGATCTGCGAAATACATGTCTTCTTCCGCCTTCCGCTTTTCGAGCATGCTACTGTCCACCTTTGCCTTTCGGCTTAGGGTAAGCTCTTGTCCTAGAGGTCTTCGCTCTCTTCCTCTTCCGTATTA
>JAFMRP010000911.1 GCA_017354095.1 Ktedonobacteraceae bacterium | reverse complement strand
CTGCGGCGCCTGGCCTCGGGCTGGATCGTCCCAGGTCTGGCGCATATAGTGCTCGTTGTACTGGATATTGTCCCCATCGCTGACGGTAAAGGTGATATAGATTTTGTTAGCGAGTGGTGGTGCCGCAGTCTTCGTTTGCTTGTGGATAGGAGCATAGACACCGGAGAACACGGTCAGGTTGTTGCACCAGTCAGCGGCCAGTACACGCACGCCGTGTTGGGATGCCGTACTTACTCCGATTGGCTCGTTGTCGAACCAGCCCAGGTATGGCGTACCGGGTTGTACCGAGGAGAGAATTTTTTCATATAGAGCCATGAATTGGGGATCGGTCATGGTGGTCCAGAAGACCATTGCCCGGTTGGCGACAGCGTAATCCCTCAGGCAGCCGTACGGTACTTTCTGATCCGATGAACGTGGTGGACTGATGTTGGAGGCTGAGACCTCGAATTCGTTGCGCATATCGATGGAGACATTCAGTTGTTTGGTTCCTGACGGTGGGACAAAGCGATACACAAAATAGCTCTTCCCGTCGGCGAAGCGGTGCGGGCTGCTTGTGCTGGTATCGCAAGAGGAGTTGCCGTGGTCAAACATGTAGTTTGCCTCCTGCGAATCGGTGCAAGGTGTGAACTGCGCGATGACCGCACCGTCTGCTTTTACCGTGACCCGGTGTACCGCTGGCCCCCATCCATCTTGAGGGAACGAATCCTGGAAACGCAGGTACACAGCGTCACCGCCAAGATAGCGAGAAAGGTCTCTATGATAGACGGCGCGATTCGAAGAGTCGGCGATCTGACGCTGCTCTTGCAGAACCGTTTGGAACGTATCCCAGTTGGTGGGTGGAATATATATGCTCCTACTGGGCGGTAATCCGATCAGCATGCGGTGCGTGGTCTGGGGCCAGAGATTCTGGAATTCCCAGGTGTATGCGTCGAGAGCGCTGGAGAACTTCCCGCGTAGATCATCCAGCATGGGCAGATTATAGGATGTGGTGGCGAGCTTTTGTGCCAGATCGGGGCTCACAACCATACCATCCTTCAAACCTGCCAGCGTTGTCGCGATATTGATGGTATCCAGGAGCGCGGGATCGTAAATGATCACCCCTTTCACCTCTGTGATATAGGTGCCCAGTACCTCCCAGGGATTGGTATGCACTGTGTAGGGTATGTTCATATCGTTGAGCCAGGTATATGCTCCTTCGTCTGGCTGACCCTCAATGGTATAAATGCGTGGCTCTTGCCGGTTCACGATACCTGCGAGCGTGACAAACATCTGGGAGACATCGCCTGGAGCGTTGGTGAGGTCGAGGACATCCAGGTGATGCGGCGGCGCGAATGTGGGTAGTACCTGGTTCCATGGCCGCTGAATGCCTCCGTTGCTCGTATCGCGAGTCGCTGCATATGCTGTCGGGGAATGGTGAAGACCTGCAAAATCCAGAGTCATGACAAGCAAGCTGATGATAACGAAAACAGTATGTATGAGCGGTCTGTGGACAAATTTCAACACGAATTCCCTCCTCATCGAGTCTCATACTTCTCATATCGACCTATCGAAGTAATGAGACCATTGGATGTAGGAGACAACCGTTTCATCTGCACCTTTTAAGAAAGGTATTAATAGTCAATCACAAGTGCTGACTACCAACCAGTACTGAGCTAACGCCTTTGCCACCACTCCCACTGCTGGATACGCCTTTGGGAGGATCACAGAACCATGGATTGAAAGCTATAATCGCTGTATGAACAGCTCATTTGAACGTCAATGGAGGAGTATCATGCGGAAACTGATCGTCAGCAACCTCACCACCCTGGATGGCTATTACGAAGGGAAAGATCGAAATCTGGGCGTGCTCTATGACTACTTCCATGAAGACTACAATGGGGATCAGACCTTCGATCACTACAATACAGAACGGATGCGCGCAGCCGATACCTTGTTGTTGAGTGGTCGCACCTCATTTTTAGGCAATAAGGAGTATTGGACGGGAGTGCCGAATGATCCTCACTCCACTGCAATCAGGCGTGAGTTTGCAGGGCTGATCAAATCCATAGAGAAAATGGTGATTTCGGATCATCTCACTAGCGAGGAGTTAGCTCCCTGGGAGAATACGCGCATTGTCAAACGCGTAGATACCTACAGGGAGATCGCTGCCCTCAAACAGCAGCCAGACAGAGACATCTTCATGTTTGCAAGCCGTCTGCTCCTTCATGATCTGGTCGACGAACTGCACTTCACGATTTTTCCACTGATCGCCACACGCACCTGGCAAGGCTCTGGCAACATTCTTGCCTGTTATCAAGTGGGCCGGAAAAAGTCGTGAATGGAACGGTCATTCAGCCCAGAATGGGGGGCTGCGGGCCACCCGTTTGCCCTCCATGCTACCGCGCTGCACTTCCCAGCCGCTGAGCAAGGATGTTCTGTTGTGCTTTTCTCAATTGCGACTCGTCATGCTTTTTGCCGCGAAATCGTGTGTACTGTGGACTTTTATTCTATTTATTCGGCGCCAGAAGGCTTCCCGTTTTCTCATCCTCAGCAGGCTTCAAGCCCCATACACTTCCAGATCGATTTCCAAATTAATGCCGAACGCTGCCTGGACGCGCTGATGGATGTCGACGATCAGATGAGCAATCTCACTCGCTGGAGCGCCAGCTTGATTGACCAGGAAATTCGCATGGTGCGCCGAGACCTGTACCTTCCCACTCCTCCACGCGTTCCTCCCGGCCTGCTCAATCAACTGACTGGCCTGGTGACCAGGTGGATCTTTGAAGAGGGGTCCAATATGTCCAGCGAACGAGTCGATCTGCAGAGGATGGGATGCTCTGGTGTTGACCTCGCGCTGCCGAATGTGGTGTGGGTCGCCCCGGTAAACGCTCATGGAGAGCTGCAGAATAATCTCTGGGGGAGCAATCAAGGGACGTGGAGCCGGTACGAGCTGCCCAGAAGCGCTGATCTGAGCCCGTCGTTGCTCGCGGAACCGGCTTTTGCGATTGCCCAGTTGAAGCTCTCGCTGGGTGTAGCGACGTCGTTGGGGAGGAGAAAAGCCTCCCTCTTCCTGCAGGTTACACCCCCTGGCATCAAGCACATCGACCCAGTGCACGTGCTGCCCAATCGTTTCATTGTGCGCTGCAGCGTTGGTCACCACCGCCCCTGCGAGCGTTC
>JAFMRP010000165.1 GCA_017354095.1 Ktedonobacteraceae bacterium | reverse complement strand
ACGGTCAGTTTCCAGATGCCGGGAACGATTTCGCGTGCTTCGGGAAGGGGTTCGTGCTGTTTGTGTATGTTCTGCTGCTGGTTGCCGGTGGTTCCTGAGGATGGGGGTTGCTGCATGGGAAAGTGATCCTTTGTGTTAGGGTACGCACTACGGGTGTGATGCTGTCGCTTTTCTGTTTCTGATTGTATGGTTTATGTGGTGACTGTGTCAACCAGCCCTCTGCGCTAGCGCGCACTTCTCGCCGACCTCTTGTCCAGCCCGCCAACGCTGCTGCGCAGCTACCGCTGCGCGGTCAGGCGGTCTGGGAGGAAGCGCCTGCGGCGGCTCGCAAATAAATAAAGGTATTGTCGGGGGACACCCCCGAACCCCCGGCAGGGGGCCCCTCTTGTTCCGCTCGGCAACGGCGCTGGCGCGCCTACCGCTGCGCGGTCAGCCGAGCGGAGAGGCAGCCGCCCCCTGCACCCCCGCTTAAGTGAACGTGGTGGACACAGCCCCTTGCATCCCCGTTTCGGTTAATGCAAATGGGGGTGCGGGGCTACGCCCCCGAGTTGTTCTCTCTCTCTTGCGAGCCGCCGCAGGCGGCGAGAAGGGGGATATTTTTTTGTTTAAAACTGAGCAATAATAGATTGCTCTATATTTGCGTAAATGTTTTTGTATGTAAAAACACACTATGCATTGATATATGCCTCAAGTTAGAAGTTATCCACAAGTTATCCACCGGAATGAAAAATTTTGGTGGATAATACTCTTTTCTGAAACACCTAAGAAGTGTTACAATGGAGTGGGGAAAAGTGGGGAATTTTGGGGCGACTTTCTGGCGCGTGGCATAAAGTGGGCTTTCTACCCAGTTTGAACGGGTTGGTCCTCTTGAAGCGTGCGGGCTGTCTATTATGGCTGATAACTCTATATAAATGAAGAGAGTAAGCTGACAGTAATGTTTCTTGGTGAGTATGAGCATACAATTGACGCGAAAAGTCGCCTGGCGATTCCCGCGCGTTTCCGCTCTCAGATGGATCGGGGGGCTGTGATCAGTAAGGGACAGGGTGCGTGTCTCTCGGTCTATACGATTGAGCGATGGGAGGAGCGGTCGAACGAACTGGTTGCCAGTAAATCTGGTGAGGAGCTGCGTGACTTCGAGCGCCGTATCTATCCCAGCGCCAGCGAGGTGGAGTTGGATGGGCAGGGGCGTATTGTCATACCGGCCAAGCTGCGTGCGTATGCCAGATTGGGTAACGATGTCACTATTGCGGGTGTACGCGACCATTTTGAGGTTTGGGATCGTGCAACCTGGCAGGCATATCAAGAGCGACTTGATGCTGAGGGAGATCAGATTCCCTTCTAATATAAAGATACAATTTGCACTTACTTAAATGAAATGAATAGTGGACGTTCACAACATGTGCCGGTGTTGCTGGAAGAGGTGTTGGAACTGCTTCAGCCCAGGCCGGAGGGACAATATATTGATGGTACGCTGGGGGGTGGTGGCCATAGTGCTGCTATTCTAGAACGCAGCGCCCCGAATGGTCGTGTGCTGGGTATCGATGCCGACGTTCAGGCGTTGGCGCGAGTGCGAGCGCAGTTTCCCGATTATGTGGAGCAGGGGCGCCTGCGGCTCGTGCATGGCAATTTCGCCGACCTGGCACATATCGTTGATGAGGCTGGCGTTGGATCCGTACAGGGGGTGCTGCTTGATCTGGGGTTCTCGTCCGATCAGATGGAGAATCCCGAGCGCGGCTTCTCATTTAGCGCTGATGGTCCATTGGATATGCGGCTTGATCAATCGCTGCCGGTCTCGGCCGAAGACCTGGTCAATGGTGCCAGTGAGGAAGAGCTAGCCGACATTTTCTGGCGCTACGGTGAGGAACGGCGCTCGCGCCTGATTGCGCGCCGTATTGTGCGCGAGCGAGCCAGGAGAGCGATTACACGCACCGCTCAACTGGCGGCCCTGGTAGCGGCTGGTGTTCCGTATAAAGCGGGCGCGATTCACCCGGCTACACGGATCTTTCAGGCCTTACGTATTGCGGTGAATCATGAGCTGGAGCGCCTGCAAACGGTCCTTCCCCAGATTCTAGATGTGTTGAGTACAGATGATGGTAGTGGTGCTGGAAGAATGGCAATCATCACTTTTCACTCTTTAGAGGACAGGATTGTCAAAGAGTTTATGAGGCGTGAGGCGAAGGATTGTCTCTGCCCGCCTCGTGTTCCTGTGTGTATCTGTGGTCACAAGGCGCGCCTGCGTATACTGACGCCCAGGCCGGTGGCGCCAACGGAGCAAGAGGTCGCGCGCAATCCGCGTGCTCGGAGCGCTAAACTGCGTGCTGCTGAGGTGCTTACCAGATCATAAAACGCTGTTATTTGCAATAAGCTTATGGAATGACCAATGTATGGCTGGCGTTACATTTACTACTTATTCAAGAAGGAATGCATATGATTAGCCTGAAGGAGCGGACAACTGCACAGAGAATGGCACGTGCCAGACCGGCACTGGCGGCCAGGCGCAGGCGCCAGCTCTACCCACTTTTCTTTAATATGGGGCCGGTTGCGCTTTCGATTACCAGCGTGTTGTTGATTGGTCTGATGGCGGTGTTGTATCTCAGCCAGCTGGGGCAGGCGGTCGCGGCAAATCAGCAGATTCAGGATATGCGCAATAAGCAGGCCGATCTGCTGCGCCAGAATCAGGATTTGATCAGCACCATTGCCCAGGAGCGTTCGCCGGCCTACATCGCCGCAAAGGCGCAGCAGATGGGGCTTGTACCGGCCGATCCTAATACTGTTCAAGTCCTGATTGTGTCGAAGCTACAGCCAGTACAGGACGACGATCCATATAATGCCTTGTTGCCATAAGTCAGGGATGATAGTCAGGAATACCTGTCAGGGAGGACGCATCAGATGAGCATGGAGCTACAGCGCGCGCGACGCCGGCAAATGTTTATCTTCTTGCTGGTCTGCGCAGCGATGGTGGGGTTGCTTGGGCGTCTCTATTACTGGCAGGTATTGCAATCGCCAGGTCTGGCGCAGGCGGCCGATGCTGAGCATAATAAAAATCGTAGCCAGATGCTGAACGCGCCTCGCGGCCTGATCTATGATGTGAATGGCCGCATTCTTGCCACAAATGTGGTGCGGGACGACGTTTATATAATGCCGATCCAATTTTCTGTAGACCATCCTGATGCGGAGAAGGCGCAGCCGGCGCTGGCTGATCTGGTATATAAGTTGCGCCAGGTGCTGCCCAATCTCTCTGAAAGCGAGCTGCGTGCTCAATTTAAGCAGAATCGCGCGGCCGTGAAGATAGCGGACTCGATCAGCCCGTCACAGAGCCAGAAGCTGCGTACGTTACGCCTGCCCGATGTCTTTCTGGAACCGCGTACGCTGCGATCCTATCCAGGCGGTGACCTGGCGGCCCAGGTGCTGGGTTTTGTGCGTAGTGATGGTGCAGGCGTTTATGGTATTGAAGAGCAATATAACAAGCTGCTGGCCGGAAAACCTGGCAGCTTCTCAGCCGAGACGGATCTGAATGGTAATCCGTTGACGGTCGGGGCCAGCTCGGAACAGCCGCCCGTCAATGGGGCTGATTTGCAGCTGACGATTGATAGCACAATTCAATACATTGTGCAGAACGCGCTACTGGATGCCGTCAGACAGGAGAATGCGCAGAGCGGCACGGCCATTGTGGTGAATGCTCGCACGGGGGCCATCGTAGCGATGGCTGGAGCGCCCAACTTTGATCCTAACCATTACAGTGAC
The DNA here is from genome assembly GCA_017354095.1 of Ktedonobacteraceae bacterium. Classification (GTDB taxonomy): domain Bacteria; phylum Chloroflexota; class Ktedonobacteria; order Ktedonobacterales; family Ktedonobacteraceae; genus Bu33. The sequence continues at coordinate 4,665 of JAFMRP010000165.1, read as the reverse complement.
TACGCGGCTGATAAAGGTTGTTTAAAGAGCCAGGAAGTCTACTTTAGCCCGGCGCTCTATTGTGCCTATGAACCTGGCTCGACGATGAAAGCTGTCACGATGGCGGCAGGATTGGACCAGGGGGTCATCACACCTGACACGACGCTGTTTGATCCAGGTTTCAAGACCTTTGATGATGCTCCTACGGTGACTAACTGGGAATCCAGGAACTACGGGACGGAGACAATGACGCAGGTCCTGGAGCATTCGGCCAACGTTGGGACGGCCTGGGTGGCACATGATCGGCTTGGGCCGGATCGCTACTATCCCTACCTGGCAAGCTTTGGTTTTGGCCAGGCGACCGGTATAAGTGGCCAGGAGGCGCTTGGCTCATATCGTTCGAACAAGACGCCGGGCTGGACACCCAGCGATCTGACGCGTCAGGCCTTTGGGCAATCGATCCTGGCTACCCCGCTGCAGGTAGCAATGGCATATCAGGCTATCGCCAATGGTGGTGTGCTGATGAAGCCTTACCTGGTTGCGTCAATTCATGATAATGGCCATGTGACGCAGACGCAGCCGCAGATCCAGCACCGCGTCATTAGTACCCGGGCTGCCCAGCAGCTTATTGGCATGCTGACACGCTCTGTAACGGATGGCCTGGCCAAGCCGGTTTCCATTCCGGGATATAGTCTCGCGGCGAAGACCGGCACGTCCACCACGCAGGGGCTGTCCGATAATCTGACAGAGGCCTCCATCGCGGGTTTCCTGCCGGCCTCGAATCCGCAATTTGTGATCCTGGTCAAGCTTGACCGGCCACAAAGTATCTATGGCGCGACGGCGTCTCCCCTGTGGAAGCAGATCGCGCAGCAGCTGATCTGGCACTATAATATCCCGCCAGACCAGGCATGATATAGCACATTTGTTTCTATTGTCACAATGTAGGAAGGTGGAAATGCAAGAAAAAAAAGAAGATCAGTTCGATGAATCCGAGCTGAGCGAGGTATGGCGAGAGTTGCTGGGCACACGTCTCGCGCAACCGGGCGCGCCACCACCTCCTGAGGCGGCTATACCCACCCTGGATAATGACCCCTGGCGCGAACTGGTGCAGGCCAACGGCACAGAAGTCGTTGACATGAGCAAACTGGACTTGCATATGAGCGATCAGGAGATCGAGCGCATGCTCCAGATCATCCAGGACCAGCCTGCCGCGCCACCCGGAGATGATCCAAAGCAGCAGACAAAGTAACCTGTAGAAGACAGTATACTAGAAAAAGCGTTCTATGTCAAGGATGAAAAGGGCAGGAATCGATATTGCGAAATAGGCTGAGAAACAGAAGGAATGGAGATGGGAAGAGGCGGCTGAAGGGAGGATCGCTTCCCAGCCTGCGTTCGCCGGCATTGGAGTCGGCGGAACGGCAGTCGCGGCTGCACTCGGAAAACGGGGGAGGGCGTTCTCAGAGCTCTGGTCATATCCCGGCTGTGCGTGGCCAGATGAGTTACGCGAATGAAGATCAGCTGGCTCATCCGTTTAGGGCGCGCAAGAGCCTGCCACCGCTGCGCCGCAAGCTATCGAATGAGGCGGCGGTGCAGCCGACGCCACGGACCGGCCTGACCGCCAGCTGGAAGCGTGCCCGGCAGGTAACCAATCCTGCCAGCGAGCCGGTGCAGGTCATCAGTGATGAGGAGCAGAAGAAGCTTGAAGCGCTGGAGATGCAGCTGCCGCGTGTAGCCGGCAAGATCGACTCGATGTTACTCATTGCCGTGCTGGCCCTGGTCTGCATCGGCCTGGTGATGGTGTATAGCGCCAGTTCGTTTATAGCGGCTCGTTACTATGGCGATGCCTCGTACTACTTCCAGCGGCAGCTGATGTGGGCGGTGTTTGGTATTACCGCCATGCTGGTAACGATGCGCATCGACTACCGCCACTGGCGGCGCTTCTCGCTGGCGGGCCTGGTGGTGACGTTGCCGCTGCTGGTGTTGGTGCTCATCTTTGGCACCAGTGCCTACGGGGCTTCGCGCTGGTTTACTTTTGGCAACTTCGTCTCGATTCAGCCGAGCGAGATCGCCAAGCTGGTACTGGCGCTTTATATCGCCGATTGGCTGGCGCGCAAAGGAAACCAGGTGGGGACGTTCCTGTATGGCCTGGCTCCTTTTGTGATCCTGGTGGGTATTGTGCTTGGCCTGGTGCTGCTAGAAAACGATATGGGGACCGCCGTTATCATTGCCTGCCTGGCGACCGCGATGTTTTTTACGGCGGGAGCCAACATTTTACAATTCTTGCTGGCGGCGGGCTGTGGTGGTCTGATCTTTCTGACGCAGGCCTTCCAGGGCTATCGCTATCTGCGCCTGATGGGGTTTCTGGACCCCTTCAGCGATGTCACGGGCAAGAACTTGCAGCTCTATCAATCGCTGCTGGCCCTGGGTTCGGGCGGCTGGCTGGGTCTGGGGCTCGGGGCGAGCCGTCAGAAGACCGGCTACCTGCCCCTGCCATATATCGATTCGATCTTTGCCATCATTGGTGAGGAACTGGGTTTTATCGGCTGTGCCGTGATTGTTCTGCTGTTCGCCTTCCTGGCCTTTCGGGGTTTCCGGCTGGCCCGGCGCTCGCAAGATGTCTATGGCGCGCTGCTCTCGACCGGCATTACCACCTGGCTGGTAATGCAGGCTCTGATCAATATTGGCGCGGCCACCGGATCGATCCCATATACCGGTGTACCACTGCCTTTTATCACCTTTGGTGGTTCATCGCTGGTAATCTCGCTGGCGGCGGTGGGGGTGTTGCTCAATATCTCGCGCTACATCCAGGAGCCGGAGCTTCCGGCTCTTTCGAAGCGCAGCATCACTATGACTTTGAAAAAACGGAGAGCATAACAACCTGGAAGAAATAACACATGAGAGCATTAATATCGGGCGGAGGCACCGGAGGGCATGTCTATCCAGCTCTCGCAGTGGCGACGCAGCTAAAAAATCAATATAACGCTGAAATTCTCTATCTTGGCAGCGATGATGGCCTGGAGACCGAATTGATCCCGGCCTCCGGTCTGCGCTTTGTCGCGATCAAGGCCGGCAAGCTGCAGCGCTATGTCTCGTGGAAAACCCTGACCGGCGTGGCGCGGGTGCCGGTTGGCATGTTCGAGGCCATTGGCATCGTGCGCAAGTTCCGGGCCGATGTGGCTTTTACCAGCGGCGGCTATGTGGCTGTGCCCGCCGGTCTGGCGGCTCGCCTCAATGGTGTCCCGCTGCTGATGCACCAGCAGGACGTGCCGCCCAACCTCTCGAACAAATTGCTGGCCCCGCTGGCAACGGGCATCTCGGTCGCCTTCGCGGACTCTCTGCGCTACTTCCCGGCGCGCAAAACGCTTTGCCTGGGTAATCCACTGCGCCAGGCCATGCTGGATGTGCAGCAGGTCGAGCCCGAGCAGGCGCGTGTGAAGCTGGGCCTGCGTCCTGACCTGCCCGTGATGCTGGTCACTGGAGGCAGCCAGGGTGCGCGTCATCTGAACCAGGTTGTCTGCCGGGCCTTGCCGGAGCTGCTCCAGTTCTGCCAGGTCTTGCAGATTAGCGGCAGCAAGCTCTTTGAAGAGACGCGTGAACTGGCGGAGAGTACCAGCGATGAGCAGGCGCGGCGGCATTACAAGCTGGTGCCCTACCTCTCAGATGAGATGCCGCTGGCTATGCGAGCAGCCAGCCTGGTTGTCTGCCGCTCCGGGGCCTCGACCCTGTGCGAACTGGCCGCGCTCGGATTGCCCAGTGTGCTGGTGCCGTTGCCGCCGGCCATCGGTGGCTCGCCTCAAGAGGTTAATGCGGCAGCCTTTGCCCGGAAGCAGGCTGCCGAGGTGATCCGCAATGCCGACCTGGAGCCGGGGCTGCTGGTCGAGCGGGTGCGCGCGATCATCGAGCAGCCCGAACGGGCCAGAGCTATGCAGGAGGCTGCGCGCTCTTTCGCGCGGCCTAACGCGACGCAGGCTATTGTTGAGACCATCGCGCGCATGGCGCGCAAGACGACGAACACTATATCGGAACAAGAGGTTTTGAGCATTTGAGTAAGGCGCATTTGCATTTTATGGGTATTGGGGGACAGGGGATCTCAGCCGTTGCGCAGATGGCGCACATGGCCGGTGAAACGGTGACTGGCTGCGACCGCCTGGCCTCTGCCACAACGCGAGCGCTTGAGCAAGTCGGCATTCCCGTGTCGATTGGTCATAGCGAGGAGCACCTGGCGCAGGCTGATACGCTGGTCATCAGCCCAGCGGTGCCCGCGCTTGACCCTCGTAATCCTGAACTGCTGGCCGCGCGCCAGCGGGGGATGCGCGTCGTTACCTGGCAGGAGATGGTGGGCGAGCTGATGGGCGGTAAATGCGTCCTCTCGGTCTGTGGTGTCCATGGTAAAGGGACGACCACCTCTATGCTCTCGCTGATGATGGTGGAGGCCGGGCTGGACCCGACCTGCGAGATCGGGGCCGTGGTGCCGCGCTGGGGCGTGAACTATCGCCTGGGCCGGAGCCAGTACTTTGTGAACGAGGCCGACGAGTTCAATCACAATTTCTGGCACTATCATCCGCGCCTGGCGGTCGTGAAGGCCATCGAGTTTGAGCACCCGGAATTCTTTGCCGACTACGAAGCGTTCCTGAACGCTTTTGAGCGCTTTATTCGCGGCATGGATATGCAAAGTGACTGGCCCTT
>JAFMRP010000910.1 GCA_017354095.1 Ktedonobacteraceae bacterium | reverse complement strand
TTCGTGGCTCGGTAGAGCGCGACCAGCACTATAAACGGTATCGAGACAACAGCTGGCGAGAAAATGGTCGAGATGTAGCGCGCGCACTGAATGCGTAAGGGCCTTGATGTAGCCTCCGTGAACAACGTCTCTTCGTCTTCGTTGAGTACGATAGGTTCTGGCATGCACTTCCTCGTCATTATAAAGTTATTTATAAAGTTGTTTGTTGGGCGGTGACCAGGTATCCGAGCAGGGAACTGGCAACCTGGCTAAAATGCTGCGCATCACCGCTGCACCAGACCTGGAGTGTCCCAATATGATCGCGATTTTCTGGATGCAGGCAGTTTTGTGCCTCCAGCACGGCATTGACGCGGCGGGCGATAGCCGGCCCGCTGTCGATAACCTGGATTCCTGGTCCTACGACGCGCTCTATAGCAGGTCGCAGCGCCGGGAAATGGGTGCAGCCGAGCACGATTACGTCGACGCCCTTGCTCAGCAACGGGTGCAATGCTGTGCGCAGCGTCTCCTCCACGTGTGGGCCGTCAAATTCACCCCGCTCAACGAGCGTGACCAGTTCCGGGCAACCGGCGGCATAGACCTCGATGCCATCCGCGAACTCGTCTATCAGGTTGCGCAGATAAGCGGCCTGGGCCGCCCGGTTTGTCGCCGCGACACCCACACGACCACTCCTGGTGAGCCGTGCCGCCGGTTTTATGGCGGGCACAACGCCAACAAAAGGCACGGGCAGTTTGGCGCGCAGGGTATTGAGCGCCGCCTGCGACGCGGTATTGCAGGCTACGACGATCATCTTCACTCCCCGTTCGATCAGGAAACGGCAGGCCCGCAGCGTCAGGTTCGTAATCTCCTCCTCACTGCGCATACCGTAGGGGATGTACGCCGTATCGCCAAAGTAGATGTAATCTTCGTGGGGAAGTACCTGGCGCAATGCTGTCAGAATGGTCAGTCCACCCGCGCCAGAATCAAAAACGCCAATGGGCGCAAGTGCCTGGCACTCATTGGCTACGCTATTACTATCTTGAAGTACGTCTGCACTGCGCTCAGCATCACGCGCAGGGCAGACGGAATGTGGGCCTGTATCTCTATCTGAACTGCTATGCATCATGAATGTGTTGCTTTTCTATTCTAGACTACGAAATTCTCGCTGTTCACCAAAGACGCGGCGCAGCGCATCGCTAATCTCTCCCAGCGTCGCGTAGGCCTCGACCGCGTTGACTAGTAATGGCATCAGGTTATCGCTACTTTCCGCCGCCCGTTCCAGCGCGCGCAGGCGTTGCTCGACCAGCTCGTTATCCCTGCGCTGGCGTAGCGCTGCCAGTTTTGCAGCCTGCCGTCTGCCTACCTCTTCATTGACCCGCAGCAGCGCCAGGTGCTGCTCTTCCTCCTGCGTGAAGCGATTTACGCCCACAACAATGGCCTGTTCTTGCTCAAGCTTCAGCTGGTACTCATAGGCGGCCTGTTCGATCTCGGCCTGCATATAGCCACGCTCAATAGCGCGTACGCTGCCCCCCAGATCATCGATCTGTTGAATGTAGTTCCACGCGCGCTCTTCGATGCTGTCGGTGAGGTATTCCACGTAGTAAGATCCGGCCAGGGGATCGACGACATCGGCGACTCCGGTTTCATGGGCCAGAATCTGCTGGGTTCGCAGGGCCAGACGCGCGGAATCTTCCGTGGGCAGGGCCAGAGCCTCATCTTTGGAGTTGGTATGCAACGACTGGGTCCCGCCCAGTACTGCGGAGAGTGCCTGGTAAGCGGTGCGCACAATGTTGTTGTCAGCCTGCTGCGCGGTCAGCGTCGAGCCAGCCGTCTGGGTATGGAAGCGCAGCATCATGGAGCGTGGATCGCTGGCGTGGAAACGCTCGCGCATAATGCGTGCCCACATCCGGCGCGCGGCGCGGAACTTCGCCACCTCCTCAAAGAAATTGTTATGGCTGTTGAAAAAGAAGGAGAGCTGGCCCGCGAACTTATCAACGTTCAGACCCGCGTCGATGGCGCTCTGAACGTAGCAAATAGCGTTGGACAGTGTAAAGGCCACCTCCTGCACAGCAGTCGACCCGGCTTCGCGAATGTGATAGCCGCTGATGCTGATAGCGTTCCAGCGGGGTAGCTGCTCAGCGCAGTAGCGAAAGGTATCGGTAATGATGCGCATCGAGTGGCGTGGTGGATAAATATAGGTGCCGCGCGCGATATACTCCTTCAAGATGTCGTTCTGGATGGTCCCGGACAGCTTGCCGATATCCACGCCCTGCTTTCTACCCACGGCAACGTAGAGCGCCAGGAGAATGCTCGCGGTGGCGTTGATCGTCATCGACGTACTGATACGCTCAAGGGGTAGCCCGGCGAGCAGCGTCTCCATATCTTCCAGGCTGGAGATAGAAACACCCACTTTGCCCACTTCGCCCCAGGCCAGAGGATTGTCCGCGTCATAGCCCATCTGGGTGGGAAGGTCAAAGGCAACGGAAAGACCCGTCGTACCATGCTCTAGCAGATAGTGATAGCGCTGATTCGACTCTTCCGCCGTGCCAAAACCCGCGTACTGGCGCATCGTCCACAGGCGCGAACGATACATGCCAGGATGGATGCCGCGTGTGAAGGGATATTCGCCTGCGTAACCCAGCTGACTCTGAGCGTCAAAGCCAGCTAGATCCTCTTCTGTTGCCAGGTCAGGAATCTCTATATCAGAGCTGGTCGCGAACGTTGTCCGTTGCTCCCGCATTCTGCCTTTCACGTTCTGTGCTGTGGTATTGCGCCATTCTTCGACATTCTTGCTCACATGTGGATCCATGTGCCAGGTCCTCCTTTGCATACCGCTGCAATTATAACATACCTGAGTGCCAATAGCGCTAACAGCTTTTTAAATGACTGTAAAGGAAACCGACTAGTACCTGTCTGGTTGCTGTGAAGCCAGGAATAGAGCCATTGAACAGTGCGGAAAAATTTACAGGTTGTTAACACTTAAAATTGAACTACAAGTCTGATCTTGATATGCCCATGCGCTTGATGGGCTAATTTAGCCTGTTTTTGCCAAATGTGATTCAGGTTGTGTCTTGACAATAGGGACCATCTACTGCAGACTATCGGTTAATAGAGACAAATTACCCTGCAACTCTTATTGACAATTCTCTTTTGAAACACGCGCAAAGGGACAGAGACTTTGATGTA
>JAFMRP010000909.1 GCA_017354095.1 Ktedonobacteraceae bacterium | reverse complement strand
ACAGTCGAGTCCTATCTCAACAGTATCTACATCAAGCTGAATGTTGATTCGAGGGCAGCAGCTGTGGCTGTGGCTATCGAACGCGGTCTGCTTCCTCAACGAAGAGAAGAGAGCTGAAGGATGCATTACGAGCTATTCCACTGTGGTTTGAGTCAACGGCTAGAACGGTTTCGTAACGATTTTGGGACGGGGGGAGCGCATAATAGGACTGGTAGATGAGTGATGTGGATAGATGCACTGATTTCTGGTGGGAAAAGAAAGGCAGAGGTCGTTTATATTGTGAAAGAAGGACAGGGAGCGTCTGAAATGCATGCTTTGCCAAGCCAGTTACGTGGGAGGAGTCTGATGGTGTGGCGAGGGCTGTGGGGGCTGGTTGCTCTTTTTGATCTGAGCATCCTGGTATATAGCTATCCGGCGTTTATTGTGCAGCAAGGCACCCTTTGCACTGATGTAACGCGTGTGAATTGTGGGGTCAATCAGCTTGTTTTCTCGCAAACAGCGGCGCTTGATCGTTCTGGCATTTCGCTGACCGGTTATGCTATTTACGCGGTCACGCTGGATGTGCTGATCACACTGGCTTTTTTGCTGGTTGGGGCACTTATTTTCTGGCATAAATCGCGTGACCGCATGGGGCTGTTTGTTTCTCTGCTCTTGATTACCTTTGGTTGTTTTGGTATTGATGAGGTTCATGTCGATGTAGTGAACAATATTCCTCTGCCGATAGAAATGTTTGGAATACTGATAACGCTCCTGCAGTGGCCTGCTCTTGGTCTTTTCTTCTACCTTTTCCCGGATGGACGTTTCGTTCCGCGATGGTCCTGGCTTCTGACATTGCTGTTTGTCGTCCAGGTGGGGGGATATCTTTTTCTTCCCTATCCTTATGATATTCCGCACTGGCCACCAATCCTACAGTTGCTCCAGCTCCTGGTGGTCTATGGGAGCGCGGTAGGCACACAGATCTATCGCTACTTCGCGGTGGCAACTCCACTGCAGCGCCAGCAGATCAAATGGCTCGCTTTTGGTTTCGCGACAACTTTGATTCTTTCTCTGGTTGGGATAGTTACGGAGATCATCTTTCCCGATCTGAACGCACCTGACTCGTTGAGTCAACTTGGTGGTCCTCTCAGCCTGGTCATTTCCTATGCTCCGATACCTCTGAGCGTTGGCATTGCCATGTTGCGTTACCGGCTCTGGGACATCGATGTGCTCATCAACCGCGCCCTGGTCTATGGGCTTCTGACAAGCGTTTTGCTCGCGATTTATCTTGGGCTCGTCTTTGGTAGTCAGGTGCTGCTGGTTGCAGTGATTGGGAACGGCAATGATGTGATGCTTGTGGTCTCTACCCTGATAGTCGCGGCTCTCTTCCAGCCTTTGCGCAGGCGTTTTCAGGAGCTGATCGACCGGCGCTTCTATCGTCATAGGTACGATGCCGCGCGTACACTCAATGCTTTCAGTTCGAGCTTACACAACGAGGTGAATCTTGTCCAGTTGCAGGAGCGGCTGATCGCGGTGGTTTCCGAGACAATGATGCCAAAGCGCGTCTCCCTCTGGCTGTTTCAGACGAAAAAGGAAAATGTGATGATACCAGATGCAACGAGCCTTGTTGTAAGGAGAGACGAGTAGTGGATGAGAAAATCGGCGCGGTAACAATGAAAAAGCGTGTGGGGGCTGGTTCTAAGATAGTGCGGGGACTGGCCTGGGCAGCCTGGATTTTCAGCATTTGCCTGCTTGGAGCGGCTATAGCTCTTTTTGCTTTGGCCGGAGCAAGCCTGTTCGAGATCTTAAATGATACCAGTATAGTGATCGCTTTCGCCGCTTTTAGCGTAGTCGGGTTGTTGGTCGCTGTGCAGCGATCTGACAATACGATTGGATGGCTTTTTCTGGCCGTTGGCATAAGCACAGGCACGACCGCTTTTTCTGCCAGCTACCAGCTGCATCCGGAGTTCCCAGGAGTTTTTGCAGCCACGGTGCTGGGCGACATTGTCTGGCCGATGAACCTTGGGTTGCTGCTCATTTTTCTGCCGCTCCTCTTTCCTAATGGTCGCCTGTTGAGCCGGCGCTGGCGCGTGGTTGTGTGGCTGGCACTTATGCTGATGTTTTTTGACGGCCTGACGCAGGTGCTTAGCGATCTGCACCTGGAGATTCTGAAGCCATGGTTGACGATGCAGGGTGCAAACCAGTATGGATTTTTTCTGGTGCTCGGACCGGTCATCGCATCTCTGGTCTCGGTGATTTTGCGCTTTACGCGCAGCCGGGGGAGAGCGCGCCAGCAGATGAAGTGGCTGACCTATGGCTGCGTGGTGATGGTTGTCCTGGCGGTTGGTGGTATCTTTATCAATGATCCAACGGAATTTTCGTTCGCGGCGGCGATTATCTGCCTGCCGATAAGTATAGGGATCTCGATTCTGCGCGCCCGGCTGTATGATATTGATCGTCTGATCAGCCGTACCGTGGTTTATCTGCTGCTCTCGGCGCTGCTGGTGCTGGCCTACCTGGCGCTGGTTTTCGGCTTCCAGTTCGTACTGCGGGGGATCACCCAGGATTCGCCAGTGCCGATTGTCGTCTCGACGCTGGCTGTCGCGGTACTTTTCCAGCCGCTGCATCGTGGTATTCAGAGCGTCATCGACCGTAGTTTTTACCGGCGCAAGTACAACACGGAGCAGGTGCTGGCTGCTTTTGGAGCGACCTTGCACAACGAGCTTGACCTGGCGCAGTTGAGCGAACAGTTGCTGGCGATGGTGCAGGAGACCATGCAGCCGGAGCATGTTTCGCTCTGGCTCTGTGCGCCAGGGCAGAGCGACAGGGCGTCACTGCGCTCATGCTGAGCGCTTACTTAATTCTGTCGATTGCTACAGAGGCCACGATAAAGGTAGCTACACATGCAGTTTGTTCACGTGTTTCCTTTTGTGGCATCATAGTGTATTTTCTCCTGATCCAGCTTGCTGTAACACAACGAATTTACACGAGGTTGGCGACCTCCTGGATGGTTTGCTCAATGTCGCCGATACTCTCAATGGTTATGGCCAAGGCGGTTTCATCATCTTTGCCCTCGGCTTTGAGTTCACGGAAGTGCTCCTGTAAATCGGAGAGCAGATCCGCCTTTAATTCGGCGGCGCTTTTGACCCCCTCGTAGGGAGCAAACACATCGTTGACATAGTTAGTC
>JAFMRP010000908.1 GCA_017354095.1 Ktedonobacteraceae bacterium | reverse complement strand
GCGCTGACCTTACAGGCCACGCGCCGCCGTTATCCAGAGCGCCGTCTCGTCGCGGTCTATCAGCCGCACATGTATAGCAGGACCAGAACCTTTTTTGAGCAATTCCTGGTCGCGTTCGAGGCCGCTGACCTGGTGATGATCGCCGACATCTTTCCGGCTCGCGAACGTGATACCGGGCTGGTGCATAGCCGCCAGCTCGTAGAGGCCATGGCGCGCCGCCCGCGTTTTGCTCAAGAAGAGGCGCGTGTCGTCTATAGTGGCGACGTGGCGCAGACAACACACATGTTACGCTCTGTCTTACGCTCAGGCGATATTGTTGTCATTATGGGCGCGGGCGATATCTATAACGTTACCGAACAATTGTTACAAGGTCTAGAGGAAACCGTATGACTTTCGATGTAGAGACAGCCTATGCTACATTGCACCCGCTTTTTCCCGGGCGCATTCGTCGTAACGAGCCGCTTTCGCGCCACTCAACCTTTGGCGTAGGAGGGCCGGCCGATCTCTGGATCACGCTCGAAACTCGTGCGGGCCTGATAGACCTGGTCATGCTCTGTGTGGAGCATCGCTGGCCGCTTTTGCTGATTGGCAATGGAACCAATGTCTTGTTCGCCGACGCGGGTGTGCGTGGCATTGTAGCGCGTATAGCCCTGAATACCTACACGATTGAGGATCACGGCGATGGCACTGCACTCTTAGTAGCAGATGCAGGTGTCAGCTGGCCGCGCCTGCTCAATGAACTGGCCGTTCAGGGTTGGGGAGGCCTGGAGTTTGGCCCGGGCATACCGGGCACGCTTGGTGGTGGTGTCATCAGCAACGCTGGCGCGCACCATGGCAACATGAGCCATGTGCTGGAATGGGTTGAGGTGCTGGACGCGCGGCACTGGCAGGAGGGAGTCCAGCCGAAAATGGTGTTTTATCAGCAGCACGAGCTGGATTTCAGTTACCGTCATAGCCGCTTTCGCGCACAGCGCCGGGTACAGTTTGACGAGCAGGGCTATCCGATAGCCGCGCCGCGCCGTTTGATCGAGCCGGAGGAGATCGTCATGCGTCTGGCGGTACGGCTTGTGCGAACGGATTCTGAGGAGTTGCGAGCCACTATTCAAGAATATAAGCAGCATCGTAAGCGTACCCAGCCGCCGCAGCAGAGCGCGGGATCGGTGTTTAAAAATCCACCGGACGATTATTCCGGTCGTTTGATTGAGGCGGCGGGGGTGAAGGGGCTGGTTCATGGTAAGGCGAGCATTTCTGAACGCCATGCGAACTTTATTGTAAATGTAGGTGGTGCGAGTGCCGCAGATGTTGCGGCACTTATCAGGGAGGCGCATCGCCGCGTGCTGGAGCAATTCGGGGTGGACCTGGAGATGGAAGTTGAGTTGCGCGGCGAGTGGAAGGCAGAATCACCATGACGGAGAAGAAAAAATTACCTGAACAGAGGGCATTCCATACCTATAACAGGCGACCCGTAACCTCGCGGGCTGCCAGCGATTCGCAGGCAACCAACCGGCGCGAGCAGGAGCCACGTGAAGCGCCAGTTGTGTTGCAACGCGTGGTGACCATACCCCAGGCGGACCCGTCCAGCGCGTGGAATACATTCGCCGAGCGACAGGCACAGCGGCGTCTGACGCGTGCGCGTCCACAGAGATACGTGAGGGCTGCGGCGCCGCGTACTTTTGCTCAGACGGGAGCATGGGCCTCCAGCGGGCGTATCAAGGCTATCCGGCGCGCGCGCAGCAGCAGTTCTCCTATCCCGACGCGTAGCGGGCGCAGGGCCAGGCGGCGCAGCCTCTTCTGGCGGCTACTCGGCCTGTTCGCGGTCAGTGTGCTGCTGATCCTGGGCGTCAATTTTGCCTTGACCAGCAACGCCTTTCGTATCGCACAGATCAACGTCGAGGGGACGCGTAACCAGGCGCTGGTCAAAGCCATTCAGAACATGGGTATGCAGGGTCAGAACATTTTTCTGGTCAACATTACCTCATTGAAAGAGCGTATCGAGACCGTGCCGGTCGTGGCGAGCGCTGATCTCAGCCGTGAGTGGCCCAATCAACTGCTTGTCAGGATCAATGAGCGTGTTCCCGCGCTGCTCTGGCAGACCGCGCAGGGAAGTTACAGCATTGACGACAAAGGCGTGGTGATCGCCACCCAGGCGAATACGCCAGGTGCAGATCACCTGGTGGCAGTGCAGGATATCAGTAAAACGGCTCAAGGCAATAGCCAGAAGAAAGCCGTTCAGATGCGGCCTGGCCTGCATGTCGATCAGGCCAATATCAACTTTGCCAGCACATTGTTCAAGCGGCTTCCGGCAATGCTTGGAAACAATGCGTTTAAATTACAATACGATGGTACAATATATGCTAGTACTGGTGAAGGGGAGAAGGGCACCGGTAGCGGAGCAACCTACATCGTTGTTGATAGCCAGGCAGGTTGGAAGGCCTACCTGGGTAACGCAAATGACCCCAATCCGCTGGACAACAGACTGATCGCATTACAGCAAATTCTGGCCCTCGCGCATCAACGGCAGCTCAATCTGGCAACTATTGATCTGCGTTATGGACTGCGCCCGGTATATACACTAAAGTAAACTGGTGGTTGCGTGACCGCGCAAGATGAAAGGAGAGCGGCGTCCTTCCCATTATGGGGAGGGCTCCCGCCCGTAAATTCTGATGAGACAGGCCTCTACTACTGTGTTCGTAGCGCGTTTCGCAAGTAAACCGCCCAATTAGGAGCGTCTATCGTGCAAGAGCGGGTGATCGTCGGTATTGACGTTGGAACAACAAAAATCTGTGTCCTGGTCGGCGAACTTGACCGAGACGGGAAGCTGAATATTGTTGGCGTTGGCACCTGCCCTTCACAGGGTTTGCGCCGTGGGGTGGTGGTGAACATTGAAGAGACTGTCACTTCCATTGCAGCGGCGCTGGATCGTGCAGAACGCCTGTCCGGCAAGAAAATTGATGCGGCCTACGTTGGCATCGCCGGTAACCACATAGATTCTGAGAATAGCAAAGGCTTCGTGGCGATCTCACCGAGCCATCGTGATATTGTCCAGAACGATATCAGTCGTGCGATCGAGGTCGCGCGTGCCATTGCCATTCCCGCCAACCGCGAGGTGATTCACGTCATTCCGCGAGGTTATGTGGTCGATGGGCAAGAGGGCATTAAAAAT
>JAFMRP010000907.1 GCA_017354095.1 Ktedonobacteraceae bacterium | reverse complement strand
TGGGTAATGAAGAGCACGCTGGCATGAATGCTCTGCCATAGGTCGAGCAGCCATGTCTGCAAGGAGAGCCGCGTCAGAGCGTCGAGCGCGCCGAATGGCTCGTCCAGCAGCAGAAATTCCGCGTTAAAGAGCACCGTGCGCAGCAGGGCGACGCGCTGGCGCATACCGCCCGATAGCGTGGCGGGATAGTGCGTCGCGAACTCGACCAGACCGAACCGTTTTAGCAGTTCGTGTGCCCGCTCATGCGCCTGTTTTCTGGAGATGCGGAGCACATCCAGTCCTAACATGACGTTCTCTTCAACGGTGCGCCACGGCAGCAGTGAGGGCGTTTGCGGCATATATCCCGTTTTCCCGGCCCGCTGCGCCTGGCTATCACCATCAATCGTGATGGTACCGGCGCTCGGCTGCTCGATGCCGGCGATGATGCTGAAAAGCGTGCTTTTACCGCACCCACTGGGACCGATCAAGGTGACGAACTCGCCGCGCGCGACTTCAAGATCAATAGGCGCCAGCGCTTCTACCTGGCTTCTACCGTTGCGATATGTCTTCGTGACGCTCCGAAGCACGAGTCTGGGTGAGTCTGACATGCTCACCTCCATGTGTAATAAGACAAAATAATAGACCACCATCCTTTTTGATCGCGAAGGACGGTGGCCCAAGGACCCTGCATGGGTTGTGCCACTTCCCTTCGCTGGTATTACCCAGATCAGGTTCTCACAAGAGTAAGGGTCGCACCTGGATCGGTGCCTCTCAGCCTTTCGGCTCCCCTAGCGGCGATGTACTGGCCACCCTGAACGAGCGGCCCTGAATTATGGTGTGTTTACACTACATAGTATGACGAATCCCTGCTTATTGTCAATTGTACACTAGCGCTGCCTGCCGAAGAATCCGCCACGTTCGCGGGCCGGCGTGGGTGTAAAGCGCTCCGCGTCGGATGCGACGGCCCGGCCACTGAGAATAACCTCGTGAGCCCATACCAGGTCTTCACGCAGGATCTCGGCCCGATTCTGCTCCAGCGCGTGTATCGCGGCCGTGATGCACACCTCGCGAAAATGGCTGCCAACCTGGCCCACGAGTAGCGGCGCGAGCGACGCGTGCTCCTCTTCGCGATAGGCTGTGCCAAGGAAGTGCTGGAGAAAACGAATCGCCACGTCAGCCTCCCTGACAGGCCCGATCTCGATCAGGATGTCGATGCGCCCCGGTCGGTCTCGAATACGTGGATCAATCTTCTCTGGATCATTGCTTGTCGCGAGAAGAAGCGTCCCCGCCGGATTGTCTGGCGTCGCCACGCCGTCCAGCGTATTGAGCACGATCTGTAGCTCTTTCGGCTCCGAGACAAACATCTCGAAATCCTCGACCAGGATCAGCGTTGGGATATTACTTTTCCCGGCGCTGTGGAACGCGCGATACAACTGGCTCCACGGCGTCGAGCCATAGCCGGAGGTGCCACAGACGTAGAGAACCAGACCACCTCGCCGCGCGTGCGCGGCCCCTTCCGCTTTGAGCAGGGTGGTCTTGCCTGTCCCCGGCGGACCGATCAGCAGCGCCTTGCGCAGGCGCGGGATACGCAGCCTGGCATAGCGGCGTAATATCTCCTGGTCGAAGATGGAGCGCTGCGCGGAGACCCGTGCCAATGTCTCTTCCGGCAGCACAACATCATCGAAGGTCGTCTTTTCGATCACTTCGACAAGATCATTGCTTCCGCCAACGATTTCGATACGTCCCTGGCGCCTGCGCCGGGCTATCTTGTCATGGATCGTATCCAGCAGGTCCAGAAACGCCAGCCACTCATCTTGCCGCCCGGCTGGTAACGCTACCAGCCTATCGACTTTATCTTCATCATTAAAGTCATAATCATAAAAGTAGACGGAAAGAGCCGTCCAACCACTCGCGAAGTTGTAACTGAGCCAGCCGGTGGGCGCGGATGGAACCGTATGGCGATCACCAGGCTCGGCGGATCGCAGCATATCGTCTTTAAGCAGATAGCCGCTTTGCATGGTGGATGCGATACCGTGAGCGTATGACGGCGGGTCAAATTGTTTCCAGCTCGCGAGCTGACCAGGACGCCCGCGTTTCCGCCGCGTGCCATTTGCTATCAGCTGATCAAGGAGCACAGGATGGTGCTCGGTATACATCGAACCATGTCGGGGAGAGATAAAGATCAAAGGCTCTCCGTCAAGCTCCAGCTCTTGCCATAGCGTTCTCAATGCACGGCCAAGTGGCTCAATGCGCTGCACCCGCAGAGTGCGCGTGAGGCTGTGGGAAGACGATTGGAGCTCTTTGTTGTTGGGCGATGTCAACAATTCAATATCCATCAATCTAGACTTTTCCATAGTTCTATATTTCGCACTGTTCTAGCTTTGCGTTGCGCAGAAAAGGCCACAAGAGAATAAGTGCATTTATAGTAGCAGTTATTTTGCTATTTGTCAACTACGTTTTTACCATTACCAATATGCATTGCCTCACTCACGACGAAAGCCCCAAAATATTCTCTAAAGGGAATATTCCTTGACAAGAATATTCCTTATAAGGTATACTGTGAGTATGAAAACACTCTGGACAGCTCTGACGGAACCAAATCGCTTACACATTGTCGAACTGTTGCGCGATGGCCCTCTGACCGTAGGAGAAATTGTCCAGCGGTTGGGATTACAGCAACCGCAGGTGTCGAAGCACCTCAAGGTGCTGAGCGAGGCTGCCATTGTGGAGGTTCAGCCTCAGGCCAACCGGAGGATTTATCAGTTGAGGCGCGAGCCATTTCAGGAACTGGAGGCCTGGCTACACTCTTTTCGTCGCCTCTGGGAAGAACGCTTCGACCGTCTGGACGACTACTTACAGGATTTACAGGCCACCGGGCAACACACCGGCAACGGAATCGAGGAAAACGATGTTTGATGATCAATCGTTACGTTCCCATGTTGGAGAAAAGGAATTCGTCGTCGAAAGACACTTCAATGCCCCCCGTACCCTGATGTTCCAGGTGTTCACTCAACCAGAACACCTCAAACGCTGGTGGGCGCCACAGCCGTACACCATTCCCACCTGCACCGTCGATCTGCGCCCGGGTGGTATCTGGCACTACTGCATGCGTTCGCCGGAGGGGCAGGAACACTGGGCGCGCAGCGTGTACCGCGAAATCGTACCGCCGGAGAAGCTGGTCTATATCTC
>JAFMRP010000906.1 GCA_017354095.1 Ktedonobacteraceae bacterium | reverse complement strand
CTCCTGCCCCTAACTATGGCGATATTAAGCCTGCAACGCATCTCTCTCCCGAAATTACATCCAACGATCAATATTACGTCGTCTCCAAAAATCTTGTTGGTGACCCCACTGTTGACGGCGGCAACTGGCGCCTGGTCATCGATGGCGAAGTGGCAAATCCCTATAGCCTGACCTATAGCCAGATCACGCAACTGCCACTGAAGCAGCAGTATGAATCGATGATGTGTATCAGTAATGAAGTTGGCGGTTCCTACATGAGCAGCGCTAAGTGGGAGGGCATCCCTCTTGCCAGCCTGCTCGAAAAGGCTGGAGGCCCGAAGGCTGGCGCGAAAAAAGTCGTCCTGCGCGCCGCCGATGACTACAGCGACAGCATCGCCCTCTCCAAAGCGCTGGAGCCTACAACACTGGTGGCACTGCGTATGAACGGCGAGACGCTGCCACAACTCCATGGCTATCCTGCGCGCCTGCTTGTTCCCGGTATCTATGGCATGAAACATGTCAAATGGATCACACATATCCAGGTGGTCGCGGAAGATTACCAGGGCTACTGGCAGCAGCGAGGCTGGAGCGATCCTGCCCCCATCCGCATGACATCGCGCATCGACACGCCGCTGGCAGGAGAGAATCTGCGCGCGAAGCAGCAAACATATGTAGCAGGAGTTGCCTTCTCTGGCAACAAAGGTATCAGCGAGGTCGATGTCAGTTTCGACAAGGGCCAGACCTGGCAGCGCGCAACACTAAAAAAGCCCCTTTCCAACCTGACCTGGGTGCTGTGGGAACTGCCCTGGACACCTGCTCAGTCCGGTCCCTATACAATCACCGTGCGCGCCGTTGATCTGGAAGGCAATGTGCAAAGTCCTGAGATTGCATCACCCCTGCCCGATGGCTCTTCCGGCTATCACAACATCGACGTTTCAGTAACATAAAATGATAAAACTGTAATCCTTTTTCCTGCTACTTTTGCGTCATCTATACGTTATCCTTTTTAGAGTACTAAAAAGGAAGCTCTACTCTGTTCGCTTGTCCTATCCCCGAATCGGGATGAGAACATCGATCAATAGCAAGGATGCGGGGGCACAGCCCTCAGATATCTGTTGGCATCGCCGCAGGCAGTGCCAACAGATATACAGTTTTTTATGGAGGAGATTGGTTGGTAGCGTATGCATACACACTTCACAAAAAAATACCAGAGACGAGTAAAATATATAGGAGAAGAGGGCATGCGAGAAAGGATGTGGGACTATGTTGCGTCAGTGTGCATGGTGTTTGTGCTTGATAGATAGTCATGGACGACGTATCTCGCCTGGCCCTCTCCCCAAGCTCTATGAAGCAAGCCATGGTATCTGCGGAGCCTGCGGCACTGCATGGATGGAACAGGTAGTGTCTGAAGATGAACAGGGGAATAATCAGATACCCCAGGGCCTGGCAACGCATGCCGTGACCGATCTCGTCTTCGAATTGCAGCACCAGAAGAGAGAAACACCCCCAGTTCCCGGGCAAAAGACCAGAAAATTGCGTATTCTCTAAAAATTCTGGGAACTTTTTGGCTCCTGCGTACGTCATTTCCATAGATGGATAATACGCGTCGATTGTTCGAAAAGGAGTGTGCATCATGGGTATAGTTCGTGGTGTGCGCAGGAAGATATCCGTTTTTATCGGTCTTTTTGTGCTTCTCATTTTTCTGGCCGCCTGCGGCTCCGCGGGAACCACTACTGGCTCACAGCCGCAGCCAACATCAGCGGCAACACCAACCGCGACACAAGGCTATGGCACCGTGAACGGCTGCCCCAACAACACAGTCGTCACTTCACTGCCCTCGCGGGCAAATGTTACGGTCACCGGGGAAAAGTTCAATGCCACTGTCAACGCTCATCCCGGGCAAGTGATCGAGATCCGCCTGCCCTTTGGACATAAGTGGACCGGCCCCACCAGTTCGCAGGGCAAACTAGAACTCCAGCAGCCGGTTGGCTTCGCCTGGAAGGCCGACAAAGTTTGCATCTGGCGCTTTGTCGCTAAAGGCACCGGCACCACTAATTTGATGTTCCACAGTCAGGCTCTCTGCAAACCCGGAGAGGTCTGCCCGATGTTTATCACCAACGTTCCCATTACCGTCAAAGTCAAATAAACCACACACGCCCTGGCCGGGATGACCTCATCCCGGCCTTCTTTATTAGAACCTTACCAACTTTTTCGATGATTTCAATTTACTGATTCCAGGCTTCTGCGAGGAAGTCCATAGAAGGCTGGCTCCAGCCTGGAAGGATGGATCTTACCACTGAGACCAAAAAATTCACAAAAATTCATGATCAATGGATTCCACTTTTCTGGATCGATATAGTCCTTCGTACCGGGCACCAGAAGGCACTCGTCAATGTGGACCCGCACAATGTGCATCTCGATAGCCTTAACAGTGCTATTCTGCTCGTCGAATTCGTGAACCTTTTCAACGAGCGCTTCTAACTGAATCGGACATTCTGCAACCAGTGGCGCATTTACGAGATCCGCACTGGCTGGCGTCAAACCCGAGATACCAAATTTATCTGCCTCGTAGCGATATCCTATCTTTTCCTTAGATGCAGGAACAGGATTGCGCCCGGTGGTCAGCGCCAGCCGGTCCACCGCGCTCACAAGATCCGATGAGGGAAGATTGAGCACACCCTGGCGCTCGCGCAGGAGATTCTCTACGGTCTTTGATCTGCCACCCATTCCCAGCATACACGACTGATTCAGCCACCACGCCGAGGACATCGGCGCAAGATTGGCCGATCCATCTTCATTCAAGGTGCTTATGAGTACTACAGGGGTTCCAAAATACAGGATTTTTGGTTCAATCACCTTATGCATACTTTTGTCCCTTATATAGAGAGGATGTTGAACTACCATTCAAGTGAAAACGTCGCTTGACCATTATCTGAAACACCCCTTGTCTCGATCTGGTTGCAAAATAGAACCCTCAGAGCCTCACTAACGGCAGGGTCACAAGAGATATACCCTGTATGTCACATTCCACCATACTTCGTTGGCCTTGACAAATCTTTCCTTTTTGATTAATATATCCACAGCAGATATATCCGTTCAAGATATATCTGCGAAATTACTGATAGGCCATCTGCCTGGCCTGGAGGAGGTCATGAAACAGACCAGTCAAGATCCTGATGCCTTGCTGCCGC
>JAFMRP010000164.1 GCA_017354095.1 Ktedonobacteraceae bacterium | reverse complement strand
TCGAAGTCGCCGCCAATTGGAATGGCTTG
This sequence comes from Ktedonobacteraceae bacterium, assembly GCA_017354095.1. Lineage (GTDB taxonomy): Bacteria > Chloroflexota > Ktedonobacteria > Ktedonobacterales > Ktedonobacteraceae > Bu33. Next base: position 8,401 of record JAFMRP010000164.1, on the reverse strand, counting down.
TAAATGGAGGGAAGGAAATTGCCTGCTGATCTGAGCCAGCAGATGGTTGTCAAGCGAACGATTCCTGTACCAGAGGGTCAGCGTGATCCTGCTGTTGTCCTGTGCTCCTGTATTCCCTGAAATCCACAGCATGCCGCACCCGTTCCCTCCCAATAACAGGATACATAGAAAGCACAGCAACGCCAGCTTATCGCCTGCACCTCGCACTACCATCCATCCCCTCACAGCACGTCACATGACACAAAATTTATTTACACTACCAGTATGACACAAGCACCTATGATGTCGTCGCATAATAACATATTCCAGGTGATCTGATCAACAGCAAAAACCCTGACATGTATATTTTGCCCTGCCTCATCATTTCTCACACTTGCCATAGTCGCGCAAATGACTTATGTTAGTGGATATGACTGTGCTGTCAAAGATCATGATCTGGAGTGCTTGATTTATGGAATCAATGGATCTGCGTCATCAAATCATCACTTGCCTGGGACATTTTCCTGAGCGTGTAGAACCTTCAACGAAGGTGGAAAGTGTTGAAGAGCTCGATGGATACACTCGAACGCGCATCACGTATATGGTCGAGCCTGGTGAACGGATCGCAGCCTGGCTGCTCGTGCCTGGTGAACATGCGCCTCGTGAAGGCTGGCCGGCTATACTCACCATCCACCAGCATGGGGGACAATTTGATCAGGGCAAATCAGAGCCGGCTGGCTTGAGCGGCAGAGCCTCATATCATTACGGAGTTGAGTTATGCCAGAGAGGATATGTTGTCCTGTGCCCCGATCAGTTGTGCTTTGGAGAGAGGAGGCCACCAGAGGAAGTACGGCTCAGGCATAATGGCATGCTAGAGAAAAAAGGCTATGAACAGTTCGAGTTCACACGCCGTATATTGTCAGGTTCCTGCCTGCAAACGAAGTACCTGCACGATTTAAGCTGCGGCCTGGACGTGCTTGCCGCGCAGCCAGATGTGGATGCCGACCGGCTAGGTGTGATCGGGCACTCGCTGGGTGGACAGGAAACGCTCTGGCTAACCTGGTACGATCAGCGAGTGCGAGTGGGCGTCTCATCGTGTGGTTTTGGAACGATCCAGACCATTTTGCGCGATGGTATTACCCATAACTTTGCCCTTTACGTGCCGGGCTTATTAGAAGTGTGCGACATGGATGCGCTGCTGGCAGGAATTGCGCCGAGGCCATTTCTGCTCACCGCAGGCGAGGCCGACCCGATCTTCCCCATCGATGGAGTGCGCACTATCATAGCGAAAGCACGCGAAGCATATACTCAGGCTGGCGCTGCGGACCGCCTGCGCGCGATTATTTTCCCAGACGGCCATAGCTTTCCCGATGAAGTCAAAGCAGAAGCGTATAGCTTTCTTGATCGATGGCTGAAGTAGATAGAACCCAGGGGAAATGTCTCGCGACATCCTCAAGCGTTCTGGCTGGCCCGGTTCTTCAAACACGCGAAAAGGGGTTTCCGGGTGGGAGGTTTGCATTGACGCAATGGAACAGGTGTGCTAGTATGGCAACCGAACGATAGCCATCTTGCGATGTCAGAAAGTTGCCGATGTGGTCGGCCTTAAAAACAGGAGGGATCATGGTAGATCAAAAGGAGTACAATCGTCAGCTGATCGAGGATTTTCGTGCAAACCGAGGCAAAGTCGGAGGTCCCGTTGGCAACCGGCCATTGCTACTGCTGACAACGAAGGGCGCCAGGAGTGGGCAACCTCGTACAGCGCCGATGATGTACATACCCGATGGTAACCGCCTGCTTGTAATCGCCTCCAACATTGGCGCACCGGTCCATCCTGGCTGGTATCACAACCTGGTAGCCCATCCGGGCGTCACCGTCGAGATCGGGAACGAGATTTTTGAGGCTACAGCCATCGTCACGGAAGGTGAGGAGCGGCAGCAGTTGTGGGCCGGGATAGTTGAGCAATATCCTTTTTTTGCTGAGCACCAGGCGAAGACAACGCGCCAGATCCCGGTGATCGCACTGGAAAGACGAGACGGCTAAGAACCGCTCGTGGCACTCTAGCCCGACAAGCTTACACTGGCGCCTGCCACTCGTCTCTGAGCAAGCCAAAGAAGTGTTCATCCTCGAACTGATCGCGAAAAAAGAAGCGCTGGCGCAAGCTACCCTCATACGTAAAGCCAAGCTTGAGTAACAGACCTTTGGAGCGCTCGTTAGCAATGTCGATAATCGCTTCAACGCGGTGCAGCCCAAGTTCAGTGAACCCATAGGTCAGGATGGCCGACATCGCTTCGGCCATCAAGCCCCGTCCCCAAAAAGCTCGATTGAGCTCATAGCCTGTCTCAGTGCGATGAAAGCCGGTGTCGAAGTGATGGAAACCGCAAGACCCGAGCACCTGCTCTTCCTCCTTGAGCACAATGCCCCAGCGGATACTCTCGCGCCGGGTATAGAGCGCCTGGATCCGCTCGATCAACGCACGTGAGTCGTCAAGGGAGCGGTGAGGCTCGTGTCCATAGAACTGCATGGCCTCCTCGTCAGAAAGCGTCGCGAAGAGCGCCTCTGCGTCACCAGGCTGAATTTGCCGGAGCAGCAATCGATTCGTGGTGAGGACTGGAAAACGGGTAAACGCCGCGTCAATGGTCATAAAAAGCTCCTCGAGGAAACGTGTTGCCTGGCTATTGCTGCATCATATCTCGCGGCTTGCCGGCAGATTGGCGGGATAGTCGCTGTTGCCTCGTAGCCCTGGCCGAGGCGATTCCTCGCTCTTTAGCCTGGGCATCTACAAGCGCGCGGTAGTTCGGGTCCTGGTGTTTAAGTGCGTGATGTGCATATTTCCGCAAACGTGGATGGGTTTCGGTGCGTAGTATCTGTTCTAGAGCCGCTACGGCGCGGGCATCTCGTGGTTGGTAACCCAACCCGGCAATTGCGTGCTCTCGCACACCCCTGCTTGGATCTTCGAGCGCTGCCTGAACGAGCAGACTGACGAGATCCCCGGTCAGCGGAGATGACTTGCATCGTTGACAACTCGCGGAATGCACGGCTATGCGGCGCACAAAAGGGACCGAGTCATGGAGGGCCACCTGCTGGAGCGGGGCAAAACAGGCATCGGTACCGTGATGGTCCAGAAAGTTGGCGCATCCCCCTCGCACACGCGAGTATGGGTGGGAGAGGCCCCAGAGCACAGCGTCAATACCTGCCTGGCCCGCGCGAGCTAAGGCAGTCTCGGCTTCCATAACCAGCCGCCAGTCACCAGCGCCCAATTGCTCTGCCAGGTTTCGCAGCGAACGCTCTGGAGCAAATTCATCGCCCATCACATCGTCTCCTTTCGACTATGGGAATGAATAACAAGATATACAGGATACAGCATGCATTTAGCCGATACTGCTTCCTGGTTGCCAGGTATGGTGCATCGCTTTCACACCCAGGATGACCCGATTCCACCATCTTAGCAGACAGATCACCGGGTTCGCCGCACCATCGCTCGAACGACTCGCATCCTCAATAGTTTCAAGCAATGCTTCCTGTAACTGCACTTTAAGCCGCTGGCGAGCCGAATGCAGGCGCTTTTTTACGGTAGTCAGCGGAATCTTGAGGGATGCGCTCACTTCGTTGTACGAGTAGCGACAACCATAAAACAGCTCCGTCACCAGTCGCTCATGTTGAGGGAGTGATGCAATAGCCGAGCGTACATATGCCTGGACCTCTCCCCGCATGGCTATATCTTCGGGATTGCTCTCAGCAAACAGACCATCGCTTACTACTTCGAGCGATGTACATGGTGGGGCTGCCTGCCTGAGCACACGTGTACACTGGCGGAAGACAATCTGGCGAAACCAGCCAGGGAATGCAGCTGGCTCTTTGAGCTGGGGGAGGTGAACAAAAGCCTCGATTACAGCCTCTTGCACGAGATCCTGAGCCTGGTGATGATCTCCAAGATGCCTGTAAGCGGTAGCATAAGCCATCTGCTGGAAGCGTTGTATCAGGGCATCATATGCCTCGCTGTCACCAGACTGTGCAGCCTCGACCAGTTGGGATAATTCTCTCATAGCCTGAGCCCCTTTAAAAATAGACGTTCTAATGGAGAAGTGCCAAAAACCGATACAAAGGTTACCGGAATAACAAACAGTATAGATGATATTGTCAACTCACTTGAGGCCTACATCACTTCTCTCAGTGGTCGCAGAGAAACCTTGCCGCTGGCAGTAGAACGGGAATGCTGATCATCCCCAGAGGCTGCCGGAAGTGGCGCTACAGGTCTCCCCTCCTTTGCGCGCAGCCCATGCCCCAGTTGCATCCATGGTTTTTCGACGAAACGATACACCAGGTAACAGAACGGCAGTGCCACCAGCACTGCACACAGCCAGTAGAGCGCATAGGCAAGCATTGCATAATGGGGCAATACGGGTAGCACTTTTTCTCGCACAAAGTCCAGGACTGGCACATGCCAGATATAGAGACTATAAGAAATCAAACCCATCCAGCGGATCGCTGGTCCATCGAGAAGTCTTTTGAGATAGCGGGGACCATATAGCAGCGCCAGGATGCAGAGCCCAAAGCCTAGCGAGTAGCTGATCTCGGATAGCCAGTTAAATTGCGCAAGGCCCCCCCCCAGAAATTTGAACAGAGGAAAAGCTGCGCGTACCGAGAGAAAAAGTAGCCACACAATGCCCCCTCCCCAGAGCCAACCGCTGTATCGATTGAGACATTTGCTCACAGCATGAGCAGGCCCCGCACTACCTGTGTAGACGTATATGGCGCTTATCAGCATACCCAGAGCAAAATCTTCGTAATATTTACCGGTAGTACCATAGGTAATCAGGAGAAATTTATTCATGACGGCGCGCGATACCAGAAAGGTATCTTGAGGGTGAAAGGTGAAATAATAACGTCCTATGTAGCGGGTCCCGACGCCCCAACAGATGAGAATGATAAGAGCATAGATTACGCGGCGCAAGCGCTGTTCAGGAGTGGTACCACGCCCGGCAAACCAGCCAATGACCAGGGCGAGCCAGGGGAGGATGAGGTAGTATTGCCACTCTACCGCCAGCGTCCAGAAGGGGCCATTGATTTTGAGATGTGTCGCCGGGGCATCCATGATAAATGCCAGAAACGTTCCCAACAGTTTTATATGGTCCGGGCGCAGGTATTCAGGATGCTTCAGTAAAATTAATATGGACAGGGCCAGATAGTATCCTGGCAAGATACGCAGCATACGCCGCAGGTAAAATATGCGCGTTGAGGGCCACTGCTCCTGCCATAGTATGGCGCGAGCATAGGGCATGAAAAGCAAAAAGCCAGACAAGACAAAAAATAACGTCACTCCCGACCAGCCCGACAGGAGCAATGCTGCCACAGGTTTCCCAACGACGGAGAGCAGGTTATAATTGAGCGAGTACAGGTAATGGATGTGGTAGCAGATGACAAAGAAGCAGGCTATAGCACGCACTCCATCCAGCACCGCAATCGTGTTCGAGCTTTTTCCCGACAAAGACACCACCACTTCTCCCCACCACAAGATGAAAATATTACCTGTATCTAGAGATAGAACGGCACATGAAGAGAATTGTCACGCAAATAGCCGGTAATGGGCCTTTTTAACCGTTCGCTGAATCGCGGCCTTTCTGTTGACTATCAAGCAAGCGAATGTTAGAATTTAGGCAGCAAAGCTACTTCGCTTGCGCGTTAAAGCCTGCAGGGGTCCTTATGCCTGATCAGCATTACACCTACTATCGGGATATTTTCCAGGGTCAGCCGATGCCCTTTGCCTTCCTCGATCTCGACCTGCTCAACCAGAACATACACGAGATTACAGCGCGCTGTGGTGACAAACATATCCGCCTCGCCTCCAAGTCCCTGCGTAGTGTAGCTGTGCTCAAGCACATTCTGGCCGCCGATTCACGCATTCAGGGCATTATGTGCTTTAGCGCCAGAGAAGCAGTTTACCTGGCAGAGCAGGGGTTTGACGATCTGCTCATCGGCTATCCAACCTGGCACCAGAACGATCTGGCAATCGCCGCGCGTGTAGTGGCTGCGGGCAAACGCATTACGCTTATGATTGACAGCCTGGAACATGTCAAACAGGCTGAAGCGGTCGCGCGGCAGTATGGCACGCGCCTTCCCCTCTGCCTGGATGTAGATATGTCTTCAGATTTCCCTGGGCTTCATTTCGGCGCCTGGCGCTCTCCTATACGCTCACCGGAACAGGCTCGGCCTGTTGTCGAGTGTATGCTCAAATCGCCCCACGTCTACCTGGATGGGCTGATGGGCTATGAGGCTCAGATCGCGGGTGTGGGTGACAATGTTCCCGGTCAGGTGGCCAAAAACATCCTGATACGCTGGCTCAAGCAGCGCTCCATCAGCGAGATTGCCGAACGCCGGGCCGCATTCCTGAAGCTTCTTGCATCTTACGAACTGCCGCTACGCTTCGTCAATGGAGGTGGTACAGGCAGTATGGTATCGACCTGTACGGAGCCAGTTGTCACGGAGGTAACGGTTGGTTCAGGATTCTACTCGCCGACACTTTTTGATCATTTCCGCGATTTCCGCTATCAGCCGTCTATAGGTTATGCGATTGAAATTGTGCGTTGTCCACAGCCGCAGATTTACACCTGTCACGGGGGTGGCTATATCGCCTCTGGAGCGGTAGGAGTCGACAAGCAGCCGCAGCCTTATCTGCCAGCAGGCGCGCAACTCACCGAACTGGAAGGCGCGGGCGAGGTTCAGACCCCTATCAGGTATAAGGGGCCTATCCCGTTGAATCCAGGTGACCCGATTTTCATGCGCCATGCCAAAGCTGGTGAGCTCTGTGAACACTTCAACCACCTGTTACTCGTCCGCAATGGTGCACTTGTCGATAAGGTAACCACCTACCGCGGCGATGGGCAGTGCTTTCTCTAATTTTGCGTTATAGCGAGGAATTCTGGTCTATGGATATCACACGTAATAAGATCTGGCGTAACTGGTCTGGTTCAGTCGCCTGCAGACCACGTGCATTGATGAAGCCTCAGACCATTGACGAACTGACTGAGCTGGTTGGACGTTGTGGTAGTGAGGGGCGCCGGGTACGCATTGTTGGGGCAGGCCATTCCTTTACGCCTCTGGTGCAGACAGATGACATCCTTATTTCACTCGAACACTTACAGGGTATTGAACAGGTCGATAGAGAGCGCAACAGGGTAACCGTGCTGGGCGGAACGCAACTCAAGAGGCTTGGTGAAGAACTGCTGACAGAGGGCCTGGCGCAAGAGAATCTCGGTGATATCGACGTTCAGAGCATCGCTGGAGCCATCAGTACTGGTACACATGGCACTGGAGTCAATTTCGGCACGCTTTCCACTCAGATAGAAGGAATAACGCTGCTGACCGCGAGCGGTGAATTACTTGAATGCTCGCCAGAGCAGAACTCGGAGCTGTTTAAAGCAGCCCAGGTTTCGCTGGGTATGCTGGGCGTGATCGTGAAAGTTGTGCTGCGTGTTGTGCCAGCCCATCAGCTACACTTTCAGAGCAGGCGCGAACACATTTCTGATATCTTAGCCAGCCTGGACGAACGCAAACAGGAGAACAATCACTTTGAGTTCTTCTGGTTTCCCCATACCGAGTGGGTACAGGCAAAATATCTAAACGAGGTAGAAGCGGTCCCCCAGGAGCGAAAAAGCACATTCTGGAACGATCTCAATAAGGTAGTGCTGGAAAATGGAGTCTACTGGCTGATTTCCGAATCATGTCGTGTGGCACCAGGACTCTCCAGCGCCATGAGCAACGTATCTGCCTTTGGTGTGGCCTCTATCGAAGAGACCGACTACAGCCATCGTCTCTTCGCGACTCCACGCATGGTACGCTTCCAGGAGATGGAGTACAATATTCCAGCTGAGCATCTCAAGATCGTGCTGGCCGAGCTGCGCAATTACATCGAACGGCGCAAAATTCGGGTACATTTCCCCATTGAATGTCGCTTTGTACATTCCGATGACATCTGGCTCAGTCCCGCCTATCAGCGCGATTCGGCCTACGTTGCCGTCCATATGTATCGTGGCATGCCTTATCAGGATTACTTCGAGCATGCCGAAGAGATCTTCAAGCGTTACGATGGACGACCTCATTGGGGCAAAATGCATAACCTGGCAGCGGATGAGCTGGCCCGGCGCTATCCACGCTGGCACGATTTCCGGCGCATTCGAGCCGAACTCGATCCCAATGGCCTGTTCATGAACGACTACTTACGGCAACTTTTCGCTTGAGATATTGACGATCCACAAAACAATAGACTATAGGCTCAACTTCTGCTATAGTTACTTCTAGCATACGATCAACCTGCCAGGAATTCTACATAGTCGTATCCGAAGGGATCGTTTCGTGCATCGCAAGGATCGAGTTTACGAAGCATTACGATCATTGTGCACACAACGACCAGCACAAAGGAGTGGCT
>JAFMRP010000905.1 GCA_017354095.1 Ktedonobacteraceae bacterium | reverse complement strand
TAAGAACTAGTAGGTACTTTATCTGTATGTTAGGAGGAATTGCTCTATGGGAAAACTTGATAACCGCGTAGCCTTTGTCACTGGCGCCGGCAGAGGCATCGGAGCCGCAACCGCCCTCCGCCTGGCGGAAGACGGCGCACGCGTAGTCCTTGCCGATATCGATACCGATGGCTGTAAACAGGTCATCGCCGATATCGAGCGTGCGGGCTCGCAGGGCCTCGCGGTCGCCTGCGATGTCTCGAATAAAGCCGCCGTTGAGGCCGCGATCCAGCAGGCGGTCGATACCTTCGGGCGGCTCGATATCCTGGTCAACAACGCGGGCGTCATTCGCGACAACCTGCTCTTCAGAATGACGGATGACGATTGGGAAACCGTCATCAATGTTCACCTGCGTGGCGCGTTTCTGTGCAGCCGGGCGGCGCAGGCGCACATGGTCAAACAGCGCTACGGGCGCATCGTCTCGCTCTCCTCCACCTCGGCGCTGGGCAACCGTGGCCAGGTGAACTACTCCACGGCGAAGGCGGGCCTGCAAGGACTGACGCGCACACTGGCCATAGAACTGGGACCCTTTGGCATTACGGCCAACGCGGTTGCGCCAGGCTTTATCGATACTGAGATGACGCGTGCCACTGCACGGCGACAGGGCTTCGATCCCCAGGAACGTATAGAGGCTGCGTCCAAAGTAATCCCGGTCAGGCGCGTCGGCCAGCCACGCGATGTGGCCAATGTGATCTGTTTCCTCGCTTCAGAGGAATCCAGCTACGTGAGCGGCCAGATTATCTATGTCGCGGGTGGCCCGCGTTAACTACTTTTGTTCATCTTGCCGGCGTCTCTCTTAGGCTCGTTTAACGAACACGTCAGCACATCGTGGTGCGAACGAACGGGTATCGAAATCAAGGAGGTTTTAGATGAGTACCCTGCAAATTGGACTTCGGCAACGTTATCTTGAGCACTATCCTGGCAACAGCCGGCGTATCTGGTATCTCGCGCTGGCTGTCATCGCCACGATCATGCTCTACTACGAATCGTATGTGCTGCCCTCCGTGGCCCCGTTGGTCCTGGCTTCCTTTCATCTCGAAGTCTCGACCTATACGCGTATCCTGCTGCTCAGTAACATCATCGGAGCAATCTCTGCAATCTTTGGCAGCCTGTCGGATCGCATCGGGCGCAGTAATCTGATCGTGTATGGTCTGTTACTTACCGGCCTCGGCACGATTGCGATCTCGTTCACTGGCGCGTCGATCATTGCCTTCCTCGTGTTCATCTGCGTATTAGGCTTTATCGAGGGCGTCATTCTGGTCGCTACGCCCGCGCTGGTGAGAGACTTCTCACCCCGCTTTGGGCGCGCGCTTGCCATGGGCTTCTGGACCGTCGGGCCCGTTGGTGGCAGCGTTCTGGCGACACTGGCCGCCAATCAGACACTGCCTATCTATGGCTCATGGCAGTCCCAGTATGTTATCGCTGGCATTGTTGGCATTGTTGTCTTCGTGCTGTGTTTTCTCTTCTTGCGTGAACTCTCGCCCGGCCTGCGCGACCAGGTGATGAACTCTTTGCGCGAAAAAGACGAGATCGAAAGACGCGCGGCTGGAATCAATATCGAAAAAGCTATGGAGCATCCGTGGCGGCAGATGCTTCATCCCCGCCTGCTCATTAGCGCCTTTGGCATTAGCGTCTATCTGCTCATCTACTATGCCGCGGTCGGCTTTTTCCCACTCTATTTGAGCAGCATCTTCAAGTTCACTGTGGCGCAGGCTGATGGACTGGTCGGCATCTTCTGGCTGGTGAATGTCGCTGCGGCCATTCTGATCGGCTTTATCTCCGATCGGGCGCTGGTGCGCAAGCCATTTATGCTGGTCGGCAGCCTTGCCACCATCGTGGTCACACTGCTGTTTATGAGCCGGATTGGCACCCCTACCGATGGTGGACTGATGGCGCTCTTCCTCAGCCTCTTCGGCGTCAGTATTGCCATTGGCTATGTTACCTGGATGGCTGCCTATACCGAGACCGTCGAGGATATCAATCCCGCTCTGGTCGCCACTGGCCTGGCGGTCGAGGGCTTTATCCTGCGCACGGTGGTTGTACTCTCGACGCTCTCTTTTTCGTTCGTGGTGACAAATCAGCTTGATGGCTCGCAGTGGGCAACCTGGTGGTGGGTCTGCATCGCCGGTCTGGTGGTCTTTATCCCCACCATTTTCGTGGCCTCAGGCTACTGGACGGCTGCCCGCACGCGCGCAGCCGTGCTCCAGAGCGAGGAAAGCCAGGAACTGGGTATTGAAACGGTCTAGTACGAGGCCCTCTCCAAAAAAACTACACTTGTCAGTGGCCGCAGGGGTGGGTCAAGCCTTAATTAAGCGCTGGCACACCCCGCAATTTGTCTGGGTTGACGATTGCGTCAATCTCCTGGATATGCCCATCGATAATATCCAGTGTCACAATGGCAAGCGGCATACCATGGGCATAGCCGATAATCCCGGGCTGCCCATTGACGCGGGCGATGCGGAACCGGGTACCCTCTGGCGTTTTCTGTAAGAGGCCAATGAGGTATCGCGCCACTCTGTCCGCGCCATGGATCGGATTGCGGGCTGCGGGAACCTTGCCGTTGCTGTCAGAGTAGGTCACGATGTCATTGGCGAGCAGGGCCAGCAGGCCGTCCATATCGCCATTGGTATAGGCGTGGAGAAATTGGTGCAGGATGTTTTCCTGCTCTTCCCTGGAAGCATGATGGAGCGGGCGGTGCGCTGCTAAGTGCTGGCGTGCCCGGCGCACGATCTGCCGGCAGTTGTCTTCGCTCTTCTGCACCATCGCGGCGATTTCCGCGTATTCGTAGTCAAAGACCTGGCGCAGCAGGAATACGGCGCGCTCGACGGGCGACAACTGCTCCAAAAGGTGCAAGAAGGCCACGGAAAGCGTCTCTGAAAGTTCCGCCATACCGGTCACGCTGGTTTCATCGACGACTACCAGCGGTTCGGGCAGCCAGACCCCAACATAGCTTTCGCGCCGCACACGCGCTGATCGCAACTGGTCAATGCATAGATTCGTTACAATCTTGCTGAGGTAGGATTTAGGCGAGCGCACCGCCTCGATCTCGCCGTTATCGCTGGCTTGATACCAGCGCAAAAATGCCTCCTGCACGCAATCCTCGGCATCCATGACACTGCCCAGCATGTTATAAGC
>JAFMRP010000163.1 GCA_017354095.1 Ktedonobacteraceae bacterium | reverse complement strand
GGCATGCTTCTCTCTATCGAACTTAAAAAACGGCGGGCTCCATATATTCGCCAAACACAGAGCGGAAGACATCCATGATCTCGCCCAGCGTCGCATAGGCCCTGACGGCATCAAGGATAGCAGGCATCGTATTCTCCGTGCCTTCGGACACACGGCGCAATTGCTCCAGCGCCCGTTTGGCAGCGGCCTGGTCGCGCTCGCGGCGCACTCGATTGAGCCGCTCCAGGTGAGCCTTCTGACCCTCGTAGTCAACATAGAGGGTCGGTACCTTGACTTCCTCGTCCATCAGGTAGTCATTCACGCCAACGATCGTGCGCTGGTGCTGATCAATTTCCTGCTGGTAGCGATAGGCCGATTCGGCGATTTCGCGCTGGAAAAAGCCATTTTGAATGCAGGCCAGCACTCCCCCCAGTGCATCGATACGCTGGATATAATCCATCGTCGCCTGCTCCGTCTCATCGGTCAGTTTCTCGATGAAATAGGAGCCGCCAAGGGGATCGACGGTGTTCACAACACCACTCTCGCTGGCGATGACCTGCTGGGTACGCAGGGCGATCAGGGCCGCCTTCTCGGTAGGCAGGGCCAGCGCTTCGTCGAGCGAGTTGGTATGCAGCGAGTTCGTGCCGCCCAGCACAGCGGCCAGAGCCTGGATCGTGGTGCGGATGATGTTATTTTCCGGCTGCTGGGCCGTGAGTGAGACGCCGGCAGTCTGAGCGTGACAGCGCAGCATACACGAGCGAGGATCTTTGGCGCCATAGCGCTCGCGCATCAGCCTGGCCCAGATACGGCGACCGGCACGAAACTTGGCAATCTCTTCAAAAAAGTCGTTATGCACATCAAAGAAGAAAGAGAGACGCGGGGCAAAGTCATCGATTTTAAGGCCGCGCTGAAGGGCCGCTTCGACATAAGCCAGGCCATCGGCCAGCGTGAAGGCCAGCTCCTGCACAGCGGTAGCACCGGCTTCGCGAATATGATAGCCACTGATGCTGATCGTATTCCATTTCGGCATATACCTGGTGCCAAACTCAATGGTATCCACAACCAGCCGCATCGACGGTTCAGGAGGGAAGAGAAATTCTTTCTGCGCGATATATTCTTTGAGAATATCATTCTGCAGTGTGCCACCCAGTTTTGCCATCGGCACACCACGCTTTTCAGCATTGACGATATACATGGCCCAGATAGCCGAGGCTGGGCTATTGATCGTCATCGAAGTGGTAATCTTGTCCAGCGGCAGATCGGCGAAGAGGATCTCCATGTCCGCCAATGATGAGACAGCCACACCACACTTACCAAACTCGCCGGCTGCCAGGGGATGATCAGTATCATAGCCGTAGAGCGTTGCCATGTCAAAGGCGGTCGAAAGACCCGTCTGGCCCTGCTGCAAGAGATACTTGAAACGTGCATTGGTATCTTCAGCGGTGCCGAAACCAGCAAACATACGCATGGTCCAGGGCCGGGCACGATACATCGTTGGCTGCACGCCCCGCGTATAAGGATATTCGCCGGGGAAGCCGATATCACGTATGAAATCCTGCTCGGCGCCGGGAGTGTAGACACGCTCTACAGGAACACTGGACGTGGTCATCAGATGCTCACGCTCAGGGATACGCTCCAACGATTGCTTGACGGCGGTGCTCTCCCAGCGAGCCTGCTCGGCTGAGATACGTTCCAGCTCAGCTTTATCAAAAAGAGTGCCTTGCTCGACAACAGGCGGCGTTGACTCTGTCGATTGCTGCTCTAGCATCCGGTGATCTCCTCTATAAGTTATTGCGACATACTGCTTTTCTGTTTTATTGTACCACAGGTTTCCGGCAGGGCTTTCCCCTCCCCGCTCACTCATCTCCACAGTAAGTGAACAGCTTGACGCGGAAAAACAATATATGTTATCCTCACTTTAATTAGTGAAGCAACTAAATATTTACAAGGACCATCGAGCGAAAGGAACAGGCAATGGAGCGCACAGCCAGCACAGTGCATAGTAATGAACTAAAGGGAAACCGCATGAAAGTCGAAATCTGGTCTGACGTCGTCTGCCCCTGGTGCTACATCGGCAAACGACGCTTCGAAGCCGCCCTGGCGCGTTTCGCCCACCGCGACGACGTCGAGATTACCTGGCGCAGCTTCGAGCTTGACCCAACTGCCCCTCGCCGCATCCCCGGAAGCCTGAACGACATGATAGCGCAGAAGTTAGGCAAAACCCCGGACCAGGCTGCCGCGCTCCACGCTCAACTCACCACCATGGCGGGTCGGGAAGGTCTTGATTACCAGCTCGACAAAGCGCAGCCCGGCAACACATTTGACGCACACCGGCTGATTCATCTCGCGGCGACCTATGGCCTGCAAGGCACCATGAAAGAGCGCCTGCTGAAGGCATATTTCAGCGACGGATTGTCCATCGGCGATCCCAATACGCTCGTCGAAATCGCTGCCGAAGTTGGCCTCGATGCGCAGGAAGCACGCGCCATGCTCGATAGCAACGACTATGCCGATGACGTGCACGCGGACGAGCAGCGGGCCGCGGCATTTGGTATCAGAGGCGTCCCATTCGTAGCCATCGACGAGAAATACGGCATCTCAGGAGCCCAGCCCTCAGATCTCTTCCTGGAAGCCCTTGAGCAGGCATGGGCCGAGTCCCATCCTCTCACCATGGTCAGCGCCGCTGACGGAACCAATGTCTGCGAGGGCGATGCCTGCGACCTGCCGGGACAGGATACCAATTAACCTCCTAACGCAGCGCACTATACAGCCACGGCGAATATCTATCGTCCAGCCGGGGCCGGCCCGCTCCAGGCCATAGCATGCTGCAGTAGCATCTCGCGGTGGGAGTTCAGCCATGCTTCTCTCCACAGCGAATGCTCCACTCGCTCCTGTATCCTGGCGTCTGTCTCCAGTCCGGCAAAATAGCGGCCCATGCGATGTATCAGCGAGCCAGCATCTCGCAACCGCAATACCTCGGGGATGGCACGCAATTCTTCTATGCTCAATGGGAAGCCATCTACATAGGCTTCCGCAAATGCATCTATCACTTCCCATTCTTTGCCTGTACCCATCAAATGTACTGGCCACCATGAGAGCGCCACGCACAGTTCCATCACCCGCAGGTCAATACCTGCAAACTCAAAGTCAAAGATCGCTGTTACTTGTCGATCCTCCACAAAAAGATTGGGTGGACAGTAATCCAGGTGCAACAGTTGCTGAGGCAGGCGTGTATACAGATTCGGCATCGCTTCCAGTATCGAGGCGAGAATATTCTGCATCTGCCGGGCTTTGTCGCGTGCTATTGGCAGGCGCTCCACCGCCGCGAGGGAATCTGGAACAGGCATGTATCCACTCACGAGATCTCCATATGAGAATAGAGGCTCAAACCCACCGGGGACCACTATATCAGGTAGCGCCGCGAGCGCATTGTCGAGCACTGCCAGAGCTTCAGCGGTCGGAGAGACGAGTGCCAGATCATTACGATCAGGACACTCTCCTGGCAGAAAAGGCGACAGGATTGCACATGCCAGCATCTCTTGCTCAAGCACAGCAATACTCTCACCACTGCGCGTCCTGATAGGGAGCGGTAAGCGAAACGGCAGATTTGCGTTCGACAAAGCTTCAAGCAGAGCCGCTTCATAGCGCAGGCGTGGAAGTCGGGCACGATCGGGAAACAGGCGCAGGACATAACACTCCCCACCCACAGTCTCCGCGCGCCATACCAGGTTATTCGTACCACCGGCCAGAGGCGAGAGACGCCACGGCCCGGCAATCGGCCAGACTTGCCAGAGCCGCGCCAGGTTCGCCTCTTCAATCATTATATTTATATCCATAAATCTTAACCTGCTATCCCCTTTGCAAAAATCCCTCCAACCGCCTTCCATCGGCCTCAGAGCGTCTGTGAAGCTATAATCCAGCCTGGGGAGCGGCTGTGTCGCATGTGTCGCATTGTGTAGCATTTGAATCGGCCTGGGGAGCGGCTGTGTCGCATACTTCCTTACCGAGCCCCTGACTGCGCAGCAGTAGACGCGCGGACTTCCTTGCAGACGGCCTGAGCGAAGCTAGACGCGCAGCGGCGTTGGCCGTCTGGACAAGAGGACCGGAGTTGGGGCTCGGAATACCAGGCCGGTGTAGCATTTTGGTACGAGTTTTGGGAAATTCATATGTTTCCCTCTACCTCGGCCCACTCTCGTGGCCACTGTGAAGCTTGTGAACCCTCTGTGAAGCTTGTGTGAAGCTTTGAATCGGCCTGAGAAGCCGTGTGAAGCTTTGTGAAGCTTTTTTGCACGGGTTTTTGGCAACAATGGCTACCTCTCGCCCACCTTCATAAAGCCCTCCATGTTCACAGCCGATTGACGCATCTCCATAGCTGTGCTATGATTGCCTCATGTACACAACCATCATACACCAGATCGAGCATATTATGGCGGCCCGTCGCCAGGCAATGATGCTCTACCACAAACGCAACGTCTCACATGAAACAGCCGCATAAGCCTGGCGCGTTTGCTTATGCGGCGGAAAAAGGCGCACAACGAACACCCTAACCCTGCCATCGCACAACAGCGGTCAGGTAGCTCCACCTATGCTGGTCACAACATAGCTGCCATCTGACGAGCGGCGGGTTGGTTTCGCGGCGTACCACTTCCTCCCAACTCTTCTCTACTATCTATCCGATTTTTCCTCGCAAACCACCAGGTACCCTCCACCCTTTTCTGGCGTTTTTCGCAGCTCGCTGACCTATGCTGCACCGTTGTACCCATCACTCACTAAGAAAGTACCTGGAAGCATGAGCAATACCATTGTTACATCAACGCCTTCGACCAATCCTGAACGAACATTGCCCTGGCGCAAATGGCTTTTTGCCTTCTATAGCTACACTACCGCAACCAATATTACCCTGACGAGCGCGATCTGGATCATCTACCTGGCGACACATGGCTACAGCCCGTTCGCAATCGGTCTGCTGGAAATGCTCTTCCACATCAGCAAATTTGTAGCCGAGATTCCAACCGGCATCTTCGCCGACCTGGTAGGAAGGCGCAAAAGCCTGATCATCTACAGCGCACTGAATGCCATCAGCACCCTGCTCTTCCTGGTACCAACCCCCGCGCTGATGATCCTGAGTTTTGTACTCTCCGGTCTGGCCTTCGCCTTCCGTGGTGGCGCTGAAGAGGCAATCTTATGGACCCTGTCCGGCCATGCCGAGCCGGAGCAGCAGGCCGCGCGCTACAGCAAACTGTACAGCCAGATGTTTCTTATCAGCCTGGTAAGCGAAATCACCGGCAACTCACTGGGCGGCTATCTCGGCCACCTGCTAGCCCTGCTGCCCTTTATCTGCCAGGGAACCATCAGCGCACTGGCCATCATTCCCCTGCTCTGGATTCCCGATCAGAAAGTGGAGCGTGGCGAGCGGGAACACGCGCATCCCCTGCGCCATTTCATCACAGGCGCGCGTGCCGTCTGGCACAATCCGGCTCTACTGGGCCTGATCCTGCTCTCCGGCCTGACGGAGAGCTGCTGGCAGACCATTTACTTCTATTACCAGCTCTATCTGCACAACTTCGGTTTCGCGCTGGAGATCATCGGCCTTGCAGTGGCTGCCAGCAAGCTCACCAGCTTTCTTTTTACTGCCGCCGCCCCTGCTATTATGCGCCGGCTGCCCGAGCGCTGGTTATTGCCCACATTCGTCATAGTAGAAGTACTGGGCCTGTTGATGATGAGCTCGCCCTGGCCCGTTGTAAGCCTGGCAGGCTACCTGGTGCTCTTCCAGGCCTCCGTGTCCGTACTAAATCCAGCCATCAGCACCTACATCAATAAGCGCTGCCCCGAAGCCCAGCGCGCGACGGTGCTCTCGCTGCAAACTGGCATGTTCAGCGCTGCAATGATCGTGCTCTTCCCGCTTTTCGGCCTGGGCATATCGCATGTGCCTTACAGCACAGCCTATCTATGGACGCTGGAAGCGCTGGCAGGCGGAAGCGTCGCGACCTGGGCCATTACCTGGCTATTGAAACGCGTCCGGCGGCAGAACATTCATCGCTAGCATAAAAAAGCCTGAAGATGCACACCCACAGGGGTATCGCATCTTCAGGCCTCCCCGAAGTGAAGTTTGTTATACTTCGATCGACATAGCGACAGCGCCGCCACCGCCCAGGCAGAGCGTTGCCAGACCACGACCACCGCCACGACGACGCAGCTCATAGATCAGCGTCGTAAGGACGCGCGAGCCACTTGAGCCAATAGCGTGTCCCAGTGCGATAGCGCCTCCATTCACATTGACACGCGACCAATCCCAGTCCAGCTCTTTGCCATTTGCCAGCGCTTGAGCAGCAAAAGCCTCATTCACTTCGATCAGGTCAAAGTCGCCCAACTGCATTCCGGTACGCTCCAGCAGGCGGCGCACGGCCAGGGTAGGTGCCGCGAAAATGTAGCGCGGCGTGATGGCTGATGCTGCATAACCCGTAATGCGCGCCAGGACGGCCAGCCCATGTGCTCTAGCAAACTCCTGCTCCACAACTACTGTCGCTGAGGCCCCATCGCTCAGACCAGGCGCGTTACCAGCAGTGACAGTACCACCCTCCAGAAAAGCAGGTGTGAGCTTTGCCAGAGCCTCCATTGAGGTATCACCGCGAATCGGCTCGTCAATGTCGATAACCTGGACACCTTTTTTCTGTTTGATCTCGATGGGAACAATCTCTTCTTTAAAGCGCCCCTCGTTAGTAGCGGCCAGGGCCCGCTGATGGCTGCGCAGCGCGAGACGATCCTGCTCTTCGCGTGTCACACCAAACTTTTCAGAGATAATCTCCGCTTCGTTGCCCATATGGATATTCTCGAAGGCACACCAGAGGCCATCATGCACGACGCTATCAATTATTTTGCCATCGCCCATACGATAGCCGGTGCGCGCCTTGGGCAGCAGATAAGGAGCATTGCTCATACTTTCCATACCACCGGCAACGAAGGCTTGCGCATCAGCGGCCCGAATAGCCTGCGCGGCCAACATGACAGCTTTCAGGCCAGAGCCACACACTTTATTAATGGTAAAGGCGGGGATCTCGACAGGTAGATCTGCGTGAATAGCCGCCTGCCGCGCAGGTGACTGCCCAACACCAGCCGAGACAACATTTCCCATAATGACTTCATCGATGGCCCGCGGGTCGATACCGGCACGTTGCACAACTTCCTTTATGACAATAGCACCCAGTGCAGGAGCAGTAAAGCTCGCAAGGCCACCCAGAAATTTGCCCGTAGGCGTCCGCGCCGCGCCGACGATAACAGGATTTCGCTCAGACATGTTATATATTTCCTCCGCATAAACACGACATCGTGTCCAGAGTTCACTACTCAATCATATTCATTGTATCGCCTGAGCGTGGGCAGGGTCAAACCTGAACATCGTCACTAACCGGCGGCTTCTTAATCAGTATCCTCATCTGCTTCTGGCCGGGAACGTGTCGCGGCTGGCTCTTGCTCAGCCGCAGCTTCATTCGCATCAGGAGCATTAGATGGCTCTTCGTTAGCGACAATCGGCTGCTCTTCGGTTGGAGCCGGATCGGGATGTTCAGCGGGAGGTGGAGCCGCATGCCGGCTATGATTTGCCTCAGCCTGAGCTGCTGGCTCGGACGTCTGAGCGACGCCGGGTTCCGAGGATAGCGTCTCATCTCGCTGGTTGGTCTTTTCTGCCTTGGTAAACGCACTGAATGCCGGGATATTGAACGCCGGAAGCAATCCCTCGTTTTTTATCGGGCTGCCAGGTTCAAGCAGAGGCGCCAGGCTGCCATTAGCGGCGTAAGCACCACTCTGACGCAGGATTGCATTGGCCTCTGAAGTGCGTTCACCAGCTCGCACCATCACGATACTACGGCCCTTTTCCAGTTCCGCCTGGTAGTAACGAGCATCATCTTCAGGAATGCCCATACTCACCAGGGTGGAGACAAAACCACCTGCCAGGGCCCCCAGCACCGTACCACCTAGCATTGTCCCAAACATACCGCCAGATAAGGCTGGACCAAACCCCGGGATTAGCAGCGCTGCCACGGCTCCAGCGATACCACCGACCACCCCTCCACCAATCACGCCCGCCGTAGCACGGGTCGTGGCAACCGGACCGATCAGACGAGAAAGTGTGGATTGCTCTCCTGTACGTCCTGAAATAAAGCTAACCTGTTGCGCGGTAAAGCCCGCTCGCTGCAACTCTTCAAGCGCCATTCTGGCGCGAGCACTATCGGTGAAGACTCCTACTATCGTTGAACGTTCCACAATCGCCATATACTTTTTCCTCGTCACGATAATAGAAAAGCCGAGTATACCCGGCTTTTTTTTCTTGTCAAGTAGCGAAAATAGTATGTATCCATCCTGGCAAGCGACTTCGTTCTTTAGCATCCATCGCTTATTAACTCCTCTTAATACGCGCATACAGCATAGAAAGTTACACATGCACTCGGCTCAGCCATAC
>JAFMRP010000162.1 GCA_017354095.1 Ktedonobacteraceae bacterium | reverse complement strand
GTGCAGCGCAACCAGGGCGCGCCACAACTGGGCCTCGAACTGGCTTTACTGGCCTGTATCGAGCAGCACCGCCGCGCCCAATCCGGCCTCTCGACTCATCCAGCACCGGCCCAGCCTGCAACCCGCCCAATCGCGTCTCAGCCCGCTCGCTCCGCCGATCCTCCCGACCGGCCTCGCGAAGAACCAGTGGCACCACCGCGTAATGAAGCATCCTCACCTGCTCCCGTACGTCCAGCAATGGAGCCTGCGTCCGCGCTCGCTCAACCTGCCTCCAACCTCCCCTCACGGGAGGAGGAAGCACCAGAGGTAACTGTATCAGACAGCATAGCTGGCTACGGGCTCACCATCAATCATGTCAAGGAACACTGGGACCAGGTGAAACGGCGCATCAGGACCCGGAAAGATGGCGGCAAGATCGCGGCCTTCCTCAACGGCTATACTATCATAGGCGTTGAGGACAGCATGCCGCCGGTTGTGATCCTCCAGGCTCAGGCGGATTTCCACTATAAGGCCCTGCAACAGCGCGCTGAGAATATCGCCGCTGTCGAATGGGGACTCAAAGTGGCACTGGAACTGGAGGACTGTCGCGTCCGGCTGCTGCCGCCCGGCGCGGAACCGCCTGGCCTTCCTGCGACCCCCAGACCGCCATCGCCACCTTCCGGTCCCTCGCTTTCCCTGCGTGGCGCTCCGTCAGCGCCTCAGCGCTCTGCCTATCGTGAACAGCCCTCATTAGGCCGGACAACTCGCGCGCAGCCCCAAAATCAGGCTGCTCAGGCCGTGCAGCGCCGGGTACCTTCTGTCCCTGTGCAGCCCGATGACCTGGACGATATACCACCTCCTACCGATGACGATGCACCTGGCGACGTGGATTTCTCTCCCCCCCTTGCCAGAATCGGCACGGTGAGAGAGAATACAACAGTACCACCTCGCACTTCCGTTTCGCAGGAGTTATCTGAAACTCGTCTGGAGAGCGCACGTACAAAGGCCGCCGCTGATCCGGTGGTACAAAAGGCACTGGAGACCTTTAAGGCGCAAATCAAGGAAGTCAAGTTGAAGTAAGGAGTAAACAGTCAATGAACATGCGTGAAATGCAGCGAATGCAGCAGAAATTGTTGAAAATGCAGGAGGAACTGGAGCAGACCCAGTTTACCGGCACTGCTGGCGGTGGCGCTGTGACGATCACCATGAGTGGCAAAATGGAGATTACCGGCGTGAAAATCGACCCGGAAGCCTTTTCCCCCGAAGACATCGAGGAGCTGGAAGTAATGGTCAAAGCCGCCGCGAAAGATGCCTTTGATCGGGCAACGGATGCGCAGCAGAAACTACTCAGCGGTGCAACCGGTGGCATGAGAATCCCTGGATTGTTTTAAACAATGAGCGAAATAGCACCTCCTGTGGCGGCTCTGATCGAAGAGTTCTCAAAGCTGCCCGGTATCGGCGTGAAATCAGCGCAGCGCCTGGCGTTCTTCGTTTTACGCAGCCCAACAGACCAGGCCCGCCGCCTCTCCGAGGCGATCTTACGCGTCAAGGAAAGCATCATTTATTGCTCACGCTGCTTCAATATCACAGAGACAGATCCATGTCCAATCTGTAGTGATGCACAGCGCGAGCAGGAGATCATCTGTGTCGTGGAGGAGCCACTGGACGTGCTGGCGCTGGAACGCACCAGCGCCTATAAAGGCCTGTATCACGTGCTGCATGGCGCACTCTCCCCCATGAATGGCATCGGCCGCAAGGATTTACGCATCGATGAGTTGTTGCGCCGTCTGGAGAAAGAGTCAACACGCGAGGTGATCCTGGCCACTAATCCTGGCTTTGAGGGTGATTACACATCTGGATTTTTGCGCAACGAGATGAAAAATGCACTCCATCTCCCCCAATTGCGCATCACCTCGCTGGCACGTGGCCTGCCAACCGGCGGCGCCCTGGAATATGCTGATGAAGGCACGCTCAGCCGTGCCCTGGAGGGAAGGCGCGAAATTTAGGCATGAAAAGGCATGACGCTGCCTGCCATGCCTTTATTTCTTGCTGATATTCCAGCTTGCGCCTCCCCCATATTGACTTGTGACTGCACTTATGGTACTCTTGTTCTACTTCGTGGAGCTGTAGAGGAGAGCTTCCCCATTTCCGATTTCGAGACTTTGCTGAAGAATACGTATCTGTAACGAGCAAAACGGGAGACGCCTGGCAATGTATCACCCCGTAGGTTGCCATGGGTTCTGTATGCGTGTATTGAGAAGTTTGCGGGGGATTGGAAGCATCCAAAAGGAGGAGCGCAGGGCTGGAGAGGCGGGCTGATCGTGGCTGATCTGAGTCTCACCCCCTGTTAAGAAAAAATGCCGATGAGTACAAAAAAAGAGAAAGTCACCGTAGATCGCAATGGCACTGCCCAGGCTGGCATGAGCGAGCGCGAAAAAGCAATTGATATGGCCTTGAAGCAGATTGAGCATCGCTTTGGCAAGGGCGCGATTATGAAGCTGGGCGATGCTGCCAAAGTGCAGGTTGAGGCCATCCCCACCGGTTCGGTCGCGCTCGACCTGGCTCTGGGCGTCGGCGGGGTGCCGCGTGGACGTATCACTGAGATCTTCGGCCCAGAATCTTCCGGTAAAACAACACTCTGCCAGCATATCATTGCGAACGTGCAGCGCGTGGGCGGCGTAGCTGCTTTTATTGACGCGGAACATGCTCTTGACCCGGTCTATGCCTCCAGGTGCGGCGTCGACATCAACAACCTGCTGGTCTCGCAGCCCGATACCGGCGAACAGGCCCTGGAAATCGTGGATTCTCTGGTGCGCAGTAACGCGGTGGATGTCGTGGTCGTCGACTCAGTCGCGGCACTGACGCCACGCGCCGAGATCGAGGGCGATATGGGCGACGCGCACGTCGGCCTACAGGCTCGCCTGATGAGCCATGCCCTGCGTAAATTGACGAGTGCCATCAGCAGTTCACAAACCACGGTCATTTTCACCAACCAGCTGCGTGACAAGATTGGCGTGATGTTCGGCAATCCAGAGACGACTACCGGCGGTAAGGCCCTCAAATTCTATGCCTCGGTGCGCCTCGATATCCGCCGCATCGATACCATCAAACAGGGCCAGGATGCCGTCGGCAATCGTACCCGCGTACGCGTGCTGAAAAATAAGGTCGCTCCCCCCTTTAAGTCGGCCGAATTTGATATCATGTATAGCGAAGGTATTTCGCGCGAGGGTGGCCTGATTGATATGGGCCTGGAGATGGGCCTGGTCAAAAAGAGCGGCGCCTGGTTTACTGTCGGCGACATTCGCCTGGGCCAGGGCCGCGAGAACGCCAAAGAATTCCTGCGCCAGAATACAGATGTCGCCTCTGCCATTGAGGAGCAGATTCGCAGCAATATGCTCTCCTTCCGCAGTGGCGAAACCGAGGTCAAGGGTGACGAGGCCGCTGAAGAGGAGACGCAGGACGAAGAGGTATAAAGCATTCGCTTAGAGCCGGGCACCCGTTGTGCCCGGCTCCTTCTTATTCTTTGGGGGTATCAGCTCCTCCCTGCCTCTCTAGAATCTCAGGTAGTTTCTCTTCCAGCTCAGGCGGCAGCAGGCGCACGAGTGGGCGTTCGCTTGTGGAGAGCAGCGGCTCCAATTCCTCGCTTTCGATCATAGGTGGCTCAAGCACCTCTGCCGCCGGTCTGACCTCGTGCCACCATTTGGCAAGGAGCGCGGGATCCATCGGCCCCAGCTCACCTGTTTGAGCATGCTGCATCGACCAATCAAACAGTGCCTGGTCAAGCGGGATTTCGTAACCAGCCTCCTCGCTTAACTTCCATTTGTGGTCCATAACTGCGAAGTAAGCCTGCATCGGGTCCTGTCCGGCGGTCAGAACGCGGCGCAAGAGCAGGATCGCCGGCAAGTGATACTTGTCATACCAGTTGTGGGCTGCCTCTTCCAGGCTGACGTTACGCTTCCTTTGCTGGCTGAGAATGGCCTGGTGACCAAGAATCATATTGTAGAAGCGATGAGCATACAGACGCCGCACCGTGACATGTAACAGCTCATAGATACGCTTCTGATACCACCCCGGTCGTACGGTAGTAATATGATTTAGCACATTACCGGTTGTGTTGAGCAGTGAGAAGCCCCAGCGATTGAGCGTGCGCAGGAATCGCTGACCCTTATGAAATGTGTCAAAATGTGGAAAGTTGACAACATGCGCGTGCTCTTTGCGTAGCCAGCGATAGCGCTGCTCAAAGTAGCGGAAGTCCTCGTCGTCAAGCACCTGGGCCTCCTCAGGTAGGCCACGCGCCTGGCGCAGGTCCTCGGATTGCCAGGCCAGCGATTCGGCGAACATCGCCATGTCCTGTTCGCGTAACCCATCGCTCAGTGGATGGGGAAAGAGCTCGCTCGTTTCCGCGTCAGCCATGATAGCCAGAATACTCTGCCCGTCAATGCGCATCAGTACATTGGCCAGCGAGGGATCACCCCAATAGATACCGTGCTCGTGTAGCTCAATCATCAGCACCGCCACTGCTGCCAGTAAGCGCCTCTTGGTGCGTTTGGTCAGGTTTAGGCGATAGAGAAACACCTGTGGAACAACACGTGGGGCTATTCGGGTTATCGTGTAGCCACGATCCCCGCTGATATATTGGCGTTGGCCGCCGATTCGCGGTACCTCCAGCGCGATGGGCGGTCCCGGCACAATGACGCTGCCCACTGCATCGAGTGTTGGAATGCCGCGCCGCTCGATCTCTTGCAAATTGCGTATCTCTCTTTCGGCCATGCGCGGCGTCGTCTCTTTAATGGCGTAGCGCACCCCCCCTCGCTCCACGAAGATGACCGGGTGTCGCGACTCGCCACGGCGAATCACAAGCATCTGAACCCCCAGACCTGGCCATTCTTCCAGCCGGGCATGCCAGGGCAACTGCTCTAGCCTCAGCCGATCCGCCCTTTTCATCTGAAATTGAATCTTTGATCTCTTGCTCGTAATGGCGACCACCTCTTTAGTTGTGATATATATCAGGTAGATGGTTTTATCACTATAGCATTGTGTCGTGTTCTTGTGCAAATTGTAGGTACTGTGCATTGTCGCATGCCAGAAAACGAGGAGGTTCTGATGGGCACAGCGAGCTTTGATTTTTCCGGTGAGGTGGTGCTGGTGACGGGAGGGTCGCGGGGATTGGGCCTGGAGATTGCGCAGGCCTTTGGCCAGGCCGGGGCGACAGTGGTGATTACGGCGCGCCGGGAACAGTGGCTGAACGAGGCCGAACAATCATTGCGTGAACAAGGCATCACCGTCCACGCGCGGCTCTGTGATGTGGCTGACCCTGCCTCTGTGAAGCAACTGGTACAGCATGTGATCGCTACCTGTGCTAGAGTGGATGTGCTGGTGAATAATGCCGGTCTGACCTGGGGCGCACCCGCTGAAGAGATGCCTTTCGAGCGCTGGCGTCAGGTCATTGAGGCCAACATTACCGGCACTTTCCTGGTGTCGCAGGAGGCAGGACGCCATATGCTTGAATGCGGCAAAGGCGCGATTGTCAATATTGCTTCCATCGCTGGGTTGGGTGGTGGCCAGCACAATACCGTAGGCTACAATGCCAGCAAGGCGGCCATTATCAACTTTACCCGTGCGCTGGCTATCGAATGGGCTACCCGAGGCATCCGCGTCAATGCTATCGCCCCGGCTATGTTCAGAACACGTATGACCGAAGCCATTCTCCAACGTGCGGAGGCGCTGGTTGCCAACGCTATGCCCATGAAGCGTATTGGTCAACCGGGCGAACTTGCTCCGGCCGTGCTTTTTCTGGCCTCTGATTCCGCCAGCTATATCACCGGCCAGGTGCTTGCCGTGGACGGAGGAAAAAGCGCAGAGTAGTGTTCGCATCATTATCGGTCAGGACCTCAGATGTGCGATATGGCACCGTTGTCAGAATTAAAATTCTGAAGAGCTCTGCTGTGCTCTACCTCCACGTGATGTTTGAGCAGCCAGAATAAGCTGGTCAAGGCTGGTTCCCGTGTTCACCAGTGGAAGTGCAGCATGGGTATCTTTGCGAATAAGATTGGCGTAGGTAGCGATCGCTTGCTGCAACTGCTGATACTCCCGTTCGACCTGTTGTGCTCGCTGTAAACGCCCCCAGAGTGTATTCATGGTCCCAATGAGGGGCCAGAGTATTTTCGCTGGAGGGTAGGGAATACGGTTCATGGTCTGACCGTTTGCGAGAGCAGTGTGCGTCTGGATCAACAACTGAATGCTCTCCGTCAATTCTTGCTTTTCTTGCTCGCTAATCGCTCTCTGTTCGGCAATAGTATGCTCAAGTGTTGCCACCATCTCTGCTCGATTCGCACGCTCAATAGCGCGCGAGGAACTCCCCACCCAGATGTAGGAGACACCGGCGGCAAGCAATTGCAGGCCAACAGAGCGCGCGATGGCAGGGATAATCTGCGTTTGTAGATCCTGTGACAGCGCACCCGCTAATTCGGGGTGTCCCATTAAATAGATCAAATCCACAGAGATAAATAGAGAGTGGAGCAGCGCGAAGAGAAAAACATAGCGTGGTGGGAGAAGCGAAACCGCCAGCAAAATCAGGAGAACGTACAGATCATAGAGCTGAATATCTGCCGGACGAAAAGGATTATTCCCTAAAATGCCGGTTGCCAGCGCGATCTCCGAGCCAAATACAATGATCAGACCACTGAGCGTGGTTTTGCCCACTCGGTTGAAAATTAAAGCAATAAGGGTGGCGACGATGGCAAACGTATCAGCAATAACAATGATTCGCTGCATGAAAAAAGATGCAGGAAGAAAAATCAGCAAAACGATGCCAAAGAAGAACGCAACAGTGCTCAGTAGCCGCGCCTTACGGTCCACTTCACGTCTGACAAAGCTCGCGTCGACGGGGACGCGCGGAGGGGCGGTAAGCGTATACCACCATTGGAAAAAAACACCCTGCTCAGGCTCCTGCTCAACTACTTCGCTAGGATGCCATGGCTGTGTTGCTGTTGGGCGATCAGGAGCGATGTTGTCCATAGAACAAAAGAACCTCCAGTCAATTATGAAGCGAAAATAATCAAGCGGGACGACAACAGGATATGCAAAACATCATTGATCGTTTGTGGTGGCAAAGGCAGACTGGCCTTGATTTCTTGAATCGTATGCTTTCCATCAAGCATTTTCCAGATGCTCTGCAGCATCTGCTTTTGGGCGAAAGACCAATTGCTAAATTGCTCCCAGCGCAGCGGGGCAACGACCGTAGGGATGAGAGTGTCCGAGAGCGGTGGTAATGGGGGGATATTTGCAGGTGATTGTACCGCAGAACCCGGTAGCGATGTAGAGGTGACAGGAGACGGCGGCGTACGCACTTGAAACGTCCATTCAAACGGCCCTTTCTCACTATCGATGCGGATGAGCATACTAGGCGATGATTGGAATCGCTCTCCACGATTATTTTCTACATAGCAGGCGGTAACTGCACCATCAATCAGATGTACATACGCTGTGCACATCCCTTGAATACCAGGTATATGACGAACTTGCGCCTGAAGAATACCAGTTCTCCTGTATCGTTGAAATAGTTTCAGGCTGAATGCTAACCCAACACTCGCATCCATGCTGCTTTGATTTACTCCAATTATCTGGAAAAAGTTTCGCTACTGACTTTTTAGTCAAAAAAACCAGTACGGTAAACCGTATTAATGTATACGATGTCACTGGATAATAAATATCCATGTTGACTATTAAAATTCGTTGGTTAATTGAGTGAAAGAGTAATCATGCATATGTAATTTATCGCGCATATGCATTTTATGGAGTGCTTGCTGGTTTGTCTAGAAATGGCCTGAAAGGGCTAGATCACACGAACTGCGTTATGGAAGCCGTACGAAAGAAATGTGTATGTAGCGTTAGATGTGCTTCATATATTCAGGGGCCGCCAGTTTTTATTTCACCAGTGGCAGTAAAAGCGTGAAAGTACTGCCCTGACCAGGTGTGCTTGTCACTTCTATTGTTCCTCGGTGCTCCTGGATAATGCTCTGAGCGATAGCCAGACCCAGACCACTGCCACCACGATCACGTGTGCGGGCGCGATCAGCACGATAGAATCGCTCGAAAATGTGAGGTAGATCCTTGGGCAGGATGCCAATACCAGTATCATTCACAGCGACACGCGCTGAGCCACCTGCCGTGTTGAGCGCGAGCGATACTACTCCTTCGCTGGGCGTGTATTTGAGCGCGTTATCAACCAGGGTAACCAGAGCCTGCTTCAATTGATCCGCGTTACCGTTCACTCTGGCCGGTGCAATATGCTGTAGGAGCAGGCGAGGTCCGCGATAACTCTCGCCATCCTCGCGTGGTCGATACTGACGGAATACTTCAAGCAATAAGCTATCCAGGTCAATCTCCTCGCGTATGGTGTCAATCTTCCTATAGCCTGATTCATCATCAGCTGAAGTTGAGGCTGGAGGTGTAG
>JAFMRP010000904.1 GCA_017354095.1 Ktedonobacteraceae bacterium | reverse complement strand
GCAGCAATAGCCGATCAGATACCAGTGTCCCTGCCAGCCCATAATGGCATAGGGCTCGACTTTGCGGTGAGTGGTCTGGTTGCGATGAGAATGATAGTCGATGGAGATGCGCTGGCACTGTGCGATGGCCTCGCTGAGCGTGATCAGCAGGGAAGCATCGGGTTTTTCTCCCATCTGGGGAGAGAGGAAGAACAGATGGGAAGAAAGGGCTTTTAGACGTTCGCGCGCGCGCATTGGGAGGACGCGGGAGATTTTGGCGAGCGCGCCCTCAACGGCCAGCGATGACTGTCCGATCTCCAGCCACGAGGTTCCCAGCAGGCCCAGCATGACGGCAGCGGCTTCCTCTTCCGTAAACATCAGGGGTGGCAGTTTAAAGCCGGGACGCAGCCGATACCCACCGTGGCGGCCAATGTTGGCCTCGACCGGAATGCCGACATCCTGCAAGATCGTGATATAGCGCCTGACTGTGCGTACGTCCATCTCCAGGCGCGCGGCCAGCTCCGGGCCGGTGATGGATGCCCTGGACTGAAGCAGTTCAAGCACGGTGAGGACGCGGCTGGTAGGATGATACATGGATAAGTCCTTTCTCAAAAAATATAGCCAAAAACGAGGGCGAAGAGTGTCCTTCTTTCATGTTATACTGCGTTTGAAGACAGAAATCAAGTGAAAAGAAAGAGGATTTACCTGATGAGTTCTGCATCCACCCCACTCGAGATCTCCGATAAGCCTGCCTTGCGGGGCTTTACAGTGGTTATTGTGATTGCCGCCCTGATGCTGACGCTTTTCCTGGAGGCGCTCGACCAGTCGATCGTGGGCGCTGCCATGCCGCGCATTGTCGCTTTGTTGCACGGTTTGGATCGCTATAGCTGGGTCGTCACCGCTTATATCCTCGCCTCAATGACGATGATCCCTATTGTAGGCAAGCTCTCTGACCAGTTTGGTCGCAAATGGTTTCTGCTTTCTGGCACGGTACTTTTTCTGCTGGGCTCTGTCCTGGCGGGCGCTTCTCAGAGTATGGACCAGTTGATCATCTTTCGCGGCGTACAGGGGCTGGGCGCGGGCATCGGTATGGCTTTGATCGCAACCGTCATGGCGGATCTTTTCTCGCCGGCTGAGCGGGCCAAATGGATGGGTCTCTTCGGTATGGTTTATGGCGTCTCCAGCCTGCTGGGTCCCACCTGCGGCGGCTGGCTCGCCGAGCATGGCCCGCTATTGGGCAGCCTGGTCACCGAAGAGTCGCGCTGGCGCTGGGTCTTCTATATCAACCTGCCCATCGGCCTGATCGCGGTCATCGCGCTGCTGGTTTTCCTGCCGACCCTGGCCCCCGCAAGCGGCTGGGAGGGCTGGCAATCGCTGCGTCGTATTGATGTGCCGGGCGCGGTCCTGAGTGCCGGAGCAACTATTACGCTGATGCTGGGGCTAACCTGGGGTGGCGAACGGATCTACGCCTGGGGTTCCGCGCAGGTGATCGGCATGCTCGCGGCAGGCGTGCTGCTCTTTATCCTGTTCCTGCTCGTCGAGCGCAAGGCAAGCGAGCCCATCCTGCCGCTGGGGCTCTTCCGCAACCAGATCTTCAGCGTTGGCGCGCTGCTCTCCTTGATCCAGATGATGGTGCTGCTGGGCTTCACGCTCTATCTGCCGCTCTTCTTTCAGGGAGTGCTGGACATCTCGCCGACTGGAACTGGACTGGTGATGACCCCACTCTCACTAAGCATGGTAGCCGGAGCAATGCTGAGCAGCGCGGTCATCGATAAAGTCAAACGTTATCAGATCACAGCCATCGCGGGGGCGCTGCTTATGAGCGTAGGAGCGCTGTTAATCGTACTCATGACACCGGGGACCAATCTATGGCAAGCCATTCTGTTCATGGTGGTAGCGGGTATCGGAACGGGCGTCTTCTTCTCCCTGCCGATGCTGGCAGTTCAGAACGCGCTGCCGCAGAGCAGCCTGGGTGTTAGTACGGCGGCGGTACGCTACCTGGGGCAGGTGGGAGCCAGCCTGGGCATCGCGATTGTGGGAACGGTGGTCACCAGTTCCGTCTCCGGCGACCTGGTGAACCATCTACCGACGAACCCGGCAGCCAGGCTGGCACTCTCCGGCGCGTTACAGCACGGCTTTGTGGCCGTTCTGATCTTTGCTCTGATCGCCCTGGTTGCCGCCTTTCTCCTGAAGGACGTGCCGCTGCGAGACACCCGCGCCAGCGAGGAGGCGAGCGCGGGGCAGGCGGAGGAGGAAGCTGATAAAGAGCTGGTGCATGCTTGATCAGGCAGACTTCGTGGCATAGATAATGATATAGCCAGGGACAGACCAGTAGCGTTCGGCGTGATGGAGCTCGGCAACTGTTTTCTCCAGTTGGGGCTCCATCACTTTTTGGATAGTGCAGCCTGCACTAATAACGCTGTTCAGGTAAGTGCTGAGCGGGCGGTGAATGAAGTGTCCGTAGGTTTGTTTGATGGCCCGTTCCCGGAAATAGTCTCGAACCTCAACATAGCCCTTTGCTTGCCATGCTGATCCTGCTTCTTCAAAACAGGGATGCAGGAGCGAAAAAATGAGCCCTCCGTGATTTTTGAGCCCCATCACACAATTCTTGAGCGCGGGCTCATAATCGGGGATATCCATCAAGACCATATTGGCGATGACAAAGTCAAAGGCGTGCGGTGGAGGCGTCCAGGTTGAGAGATCCGCTTGCAGGTAACTGATCCCCAGTTGCTCGGTTTGTTCTCTACGCAGCGCATAGGTATAGAAGGCTTCCGACGGCTCAACGCCTGTGATGCTGGCTCCTTTTTTAGCGAGAAGGCGGGAGAGGTAACCCTGGCCACATCCCGCATCGAGAATGGTTTTGTTGCTCACATCTCCAAGCAGGGAGAAAATGGCCGGATTCAGAAGGTGCTGGCGTACCAGGTCTCCTTCATCGCCGAATGCTTCGATGATATGCCGGGGGATTTCCGTCCAGGCTTTGATCGCGTCAGCGTTGGTTATTTCCGTCATAGTCGCGGCTCCTTGTGTTTTTTGGGATCTACTAATGCAATCGCACGAGACGTATTTGGGAAGGAAGGCCAAGGGCACGACGGGCAACCTCAAGGGCCCTACCCTTCTTATTCCGACCACCAACGACGCTGACGCGTCTACCGCTACGCGGTCAGGTGGTCGGAGCAGTAGCTCCCAGCCACTCAGCCGC
>JAFMRP010000903.1 GCA_017354095.1 Ktedonobacteraceae bacterium | reverse complement strand
CACGCCTCCCACAATCTTGCCAAAAAGGTGATAGACTGGGATGACGTCGTAGAGATCCTGCGTGTCCACCTTCGCACGTGCCTGGCCGATCAACACCAAGTTCGGTCTGACCACCCCCTATTATCTCACGAAGGCGCCATTCCCCAGGGTCCAGGAGCATCCCATGTCCACATCCTCCCGTCCGAACTGCAAGCCTCTGGAGGTGACCGTCATGTTTGAACCCCATCGCCTGCAATACGACTTGTTGCAAACAGCCTATGCGTATCTCGTCCCTCAATCCCGAAGACGGCTGCCGAGAAGGAAGGTGTCTACAGGGGCTTCTCAGCTGTATCCATGCGATCAAGGCGGAGAAAGGAGTGCATGGTGAAAGATGTACCAGTGGCATGGTATGCTCGCGTCTCCTCTGAGCAACAAGCGGAGGCAAAAACGATTGAGAGCCAGCTCGCTGAGATCCGAACGCGGATCGCTGCTGATGGCTTTGAGCTGACCAACGTTTGAGCATTTGTAGATGATGGATACAGTGGCTCAACGTTAGTTCGGCCGGCTCTGGAGCGCTTACGTGATGTCGCGGCAGCAGGGGGAATGGACCAGCTCTACGTCCATTGCCCTGATCGTTTTGCTCGTCACTACGCCTATCAAGTACTGTTGCTTGATGGATGAACCCACCGGGGTGTTGAAGTGATTTTCCTGAATCGACCACTGGGACAGGCCCCTGAAGATCAGCTTTTGTTACAGGTACAAGGGGTGATTGCTGAATACGAGCGGGCGCGCATTCCTCGAACGGAGTCGTCGAGGCAAACGTCATGCCGCACAAGAGGGGCGATTTGGTATTCTCTGTCATGCCCCTTATGGATATCGGTATGTGAACAAGCACGAGGGAGGTGGAGAAGCTCGCTTTGAGATGGTCTTTGACGAGGCGCGTGTCGTGCAACAAGTGTTTATGTGGGTTGGCCAAGAACGCTGCACCATCAATGAAGTGTGTCGTCGTCTCCATCAGGCTGGTATCCGCACACAGACCGGGAAAGCGCACTGGGATCACAAGACCATTTGGGATAGGTTGAAGAATCCAGCCGACAAAGGAGAAGCCGCGTTTGGCAAAACCCGCTGGATGCCCGTCGGCCCACGTCTGCGAGCACCACGAGGCAGGCCAGTCCAATCGCGACGAGGATATGCGGGAAACGATGCCCCAAAAGAAGAGTGGATGACCATTCCTGTGCCGGTGCTGATTGATGCTGCCTTGTTCGAGGCCGTGCAAGAACAATTGGAAGAAAACAGGAGACGAGCACGCATCCCTGAGAAAGGTTCCCGCTACTTCTTGCAGGGCTTGCTAGTCTGTGCGAAGTGTGGATAGGCTTATTGTGGTCGCACCAATGATGCGCGCAATGCCTCTTATCGCTGTGGGGGAGCCATGAATGTCCCACGACAAGGCTTCGAGCGGGTGTGCTGGAACAAGGAGCTGCGCATGGATCAGGCGGATGTGGCGGTCTGGCAGGAAGTGTGTCAACTGCTCAAGGACCCAAAACGACTGGAGCAAGAATACCGGCAACGCCTGCAACCAGAGCCTCAGTTTCATGAGCATGAAGGTCGAGAAACCCAGATGAGTAAGCTCCGCCGAGGGATGGCCCGTCTGATCGACAGCTATGCTGATGGACTGATTGATAAGCAGGAATTTGAACCAAGAGTGACGCGTCTGCGCGAGCGAATGCAACACATAGAAGAACAGCTTCAACGTCTCAAAGAGGAGTCAGAGGTGGAAGAAGAACTAGTCCTGATTTTAGGTCGGCTGGAAACTTTTGCGGTTCAGGTCAAAGATGGGCTGCAACAAGCAGATTTTCAGACACGCCGTGACATCATTCGGACCCTGGTCAAACGGGTTGAAGTGGATGAGCAGCAGATCCGGGTCATCTTCCGCGTTAGTCCTATGCCTTTTCCACCCTCTTCTGATGACGCCTCCCACAATTGGCAAGATTGTGGAAGGCGTGTACACCCCCGTTGCCTCAAAAGCGACATGCGTACATCCTTGTTCCTTGAGCCAATCGCAGAGCTTGAGTAACTCTTCTGTCGTGGTAAAATAGGTTCGAAATGCTTTGCGAGGCTGGCCGGAGGGAGTGTTAAGACGCAAACCTTGACTGTCTTCTTATGCACATCCAGCCCAGCGCAGTTGGTGTAGAGGATTTCCATCGATAGCACCTCCAATGTTCTTCTTCCAAACCGCGTAATCGATGTTCCGGCTTGGGTGGGCAGAAACGAAGAATCACATCTCGCGTGCTGCTAAGGAGATACCTCTCCTCAGCGCAACAAGGGGTGGTTCCTGCACCCACCCAGATCAGTCTCGTGGTCTGGCTCATCGGCACAATTTGCGCGCGGTCTCTGTGTCGGAACATCTCCTCCTCATTCTACCCTTTTCATGAGGGGTGGTGTAGCCCTACATGATCGTCTCGTGGGATCTTGGTCAACAACGCTACGCACGATGATACCCAGGCTCCCTTTGATCAGTTGTACGCTGCGACATTAGATGCCTACTATGCCGTAAATATGCGAGGAACCATGCTTTTAAGCGTCGAGTTCGCACGGCGTTTTGCGCTGCCGTCGGGTGGGCGGATCATCAATCTGACTTCAGGGCAAGGGCGTGGCGCGATGCCAGGTAAGTTAGCTTATGTCGCCACGAAGGGAGCCATTGAGGCATTTACCATCACGTTGGCAGTGGAAGTGGCTCCACGAGGGATCACGGTGAATGCGGTTGATCCAGGTCCTACTGATACGGGATGGTTGACCGAGGAGATCAAGCGAGAGTTGTCGCCACGCTTTCCTATGGGACGGATTGGACAACCCGAGGATGCCGCTCGCCTGATCACTTTTTTAGCAAGTGAGGATGCTGGATGGGTGACCGGTCAGATCATTCGCTCGACTGGTGGCTTCTAACCGGTTTCATCATCGGGCTTGCGGAAGAGCCAATTCGTGCCCGTGTAGTCCATACGGAAGTGAGCGGAGAAGCCAACTTCTGTATGAATGGACCAATGGACAGGATCTCTGGCAAAAATTGCGCCACAGTCGCAGATATGGGCTCTTGTCCACTTTCGATCCTGGTGGCGAAGTCCAAGAGAGAGTCTAGACCTCATCAATTAAGATTGATGGAAATGGATAGTTTGTTGCTACGTCGATAGGGAGGTCACCGATGTCACTCAAAT
>JAFMRP010000902.1 GCA_017354095.1 Ktedonobacteraceae bacterium | reverse complement strand
GTATTTTTTGCATGATCCATTCCCTCCTTTAAGAATAAGAAGAGTATATCCGAAGCTTTTCCTCTTCCACAATTTCGGGGCAGGATCATTGCCAAAGCGATGGTTGCATCTGTCTTCTGCCTTTCTCGTTGCCTTTCGCTTCTACGAACCATACCTGGCTGGGATACCCTGCCATCTCTGATGTTTGGCGTTTGAGGCGGTCAGAGTCGAGGAAAAAACGCGCTGAGACGACGTTGCTCCGCCACTTCCAGGTATGACGAAACCTCTCAATTGTGCGCCTTTTGCACCTCGATCAGGATTGGGAGATGCAAAAGGCTGTTTTGGGACATATTGCTATCACCGGTCATGACGGCCATGCCAGGTGATAGGCGGGTAGACGTGAGCAGCGACCTTATTCCACCACGCGTAAGACCATTTTTCCACATATATGGCCAGCTTCACCACGCTCGTGTGCTTTGCGCGCCTCTGCCAGAGGCACAACTGTATCGATGGCCACGTGTACTTGTTCAGTATCGATCAGTTTGCCGATTTCGGCCAGTTGTACACCACTGGATTGCAGCAACTGATGATGGCTTGTCCCAATAGTGATACCAGCGAGAGCGGCGCGTTCAGCGGAATAATTGCCGATATTAATCGGTACAAACCTGCCGCCACGCTTGAGCACGGAAAGCAAGCGATTATTCTCGCCGCCTACGGTGTCAAAGACCACATCGATATCGTGGATAACCTGTTCTATAGGTGCGACGGTATAATCAATGAATTGATCGACGCCCAGTTCACGCAAAAATGCTGCGTGGCGCCCCGATGCCACGCCAATGACACGCGCACCCTTCAACTTCGCCAGTTGAACTGCGAAGTGACCAACTCCACCGGCTGCTCCGTTGATCAGGACTGTCTGGCCCGCCTCCAGATCCAGGTAGAGCATCTGCCAGGCTGTCAGGGCTGCCATGGGGACCGCTGCCGCTTGGAGATGATCGATGGTCGCCGGTTTGCGGGCCAGATCCGTGACAGGGGCTGTGGTATATTCCGCATAGCCTTTGCCTCCGTGTGGAAAACGCACCATGCCATAGACAGCATCGCCTTCACGAAACTCGGTGACACCCAACCCGACAGCCCCGACAATCCCCGAAACATCAAAACCCGGAATGCTGGGCCGAGGAATGGGAGGAATGGCGTGTCGGAATTGCTCTGGAACGTCCGGGAAGCCCGCTCGTGCACGCCAGTCGGCTGGGTTAACACCTGCAGCATAGACACGAATCAGCACTTCACCCGGCCCTGCCGTGGGGCGCGGCACATCCTCGTACACTAAGACCTCCGGGCCCCCCTCGGTATAGACTTGTATCGCTTTCATCGTTTCACTGGTTCTCGTACTCATGTTTTCTCCTTCAATACACTTCTCAAATGGTGTCGAGCATCGTCTCTCGGTTGCTTGACGCCGCAACCGTTGTCTATAATGCTAGAGTGGAAGAGGATGACAATCAATGAGCAATCACGCCTTTTTGTAAGATACTGAACACAAAAGGGAAACTGTCAGGAAGAGAAG
This sequence comes from Ktedonobacteraceae bacterium, assembly GCA_017354095.1. Classification (GTDB taxonomy): domain Bacteria; phylum Chloroflexota; class Ktedonobacteria; order Ktedonobacterales; family Ktedonobacteraceae; genus Bu33. Next base: position 1,646 of record JAFMRP010000902.1, on the reverse strand, counting down.
AGATGACACTCGGCACATCCTCTTCCGCCGTTTTGGCGACTGCTCGCTCGCCGACGTGAAGAGAGACGAACAGAGACAGGAGTATGAACAATGGCGATCTCCTCGAGAAGCGAAGATCGGCGCATCCAGCGCACACGTCAGTTGTTACAACAGGCCTCTCTTGATGTTATGCAAGAAAAAGGCTTTAAGGCCACGAGCATCCAGGAGATTGCCGAACGAGCCAATGTCAGTCGGGGAACCTTTTATGCCCACTTTGTGGATAAATATGCCCTGTTGGAGTCGCTTCTCCACGAGGAATTATTTCAGAGCCTGATCAGCCCACTCCCTCCCGTGTCCCTATGGGATAAAAAAACCTTGCATTGCTTCATTCGGCTCTTACTGGAGCACTTTAGGGATGTAGAGCGCCAATGTCACCCATTAGGGGTTATTGACCCATTGATCGAACGCTTCTTCCAGAAAGCATTAGCAGGGCTTCTCTTGACATGGCTGAAACAAAAGAGAAGAGAAGAGGTCCGAGGGACAGTCCCAATGGAAACCATCGCACAAATCATGAGTTGGGCCATGGTGGGCACGGCACTTCAATGGAGCCTGGAGCCTGGCACCATATCCTCAGAACAGATGGCCGAGCATGTCTTGCTGACGCTCATGGAGGGAGTCGAGCGTCTGGCACCGGATGCGCTATCAGAGTAACACCCACATCTGTACATTTTTTGTTCCTTACCGCTACCGTGTGCCGAGTTTACGATTACTCTGGGGGTACGAGCGCAACTGCAGCCCCTGTCCACTCCCCGTTGTGTATGCCGTGGGCCACACATCAGTATTCTATGGGGGGAGTACCTTGGCTGGCTTTGTAATCCCAACTACTCGACTGACGCTCTAGTATTAGTTAGCCCTGCGAAATGAGGCTCGAGAAGGAGCTTAAAAGTGTAAAAGAGAGAGGAGAAGGGTAGCAGAATGCTCAAAGAGGGAGCAAAAACATGCTGGTCGATAGATATCCTGCAGAACATGTGTTTGCGCATGTGCCGGAACTGGCCGAGCAAACTGATCCGGTACTCAGACAGCTCGATACGCTGCTCGATGATGATGAACTGTATATGACGGTCCGCGTCGATCTGGGCCAGCGGTACAAGCAGACGCTGGTGCACGGGCGGCATTCCACTCCCGTGGAGGTGATCCTGCGCCTCTTGTTAGTCAAGCATCTCTATCAGTGGAGTTATCAAGAGACCCTGGAACGGGTGAGTGATCGTTTGGTGCTGCGCTGGTTCTCTCGTGTGTAGTTCCAGCGCGTACCTGATGAGAGCACGCTCAAACGCTCGGCGCACACGTTGCGTCCCGCAACCCTGCATGCGCTCAATGATCGCGTGGTGCAACGTGCCGCCCAGGCGAAGGTGACGAAAGGGCGCAAACTCCGTGTGGATGCGACGTGTGTCGAGACCACCATTCATCACCCCACAGATAGTGGTCTGCTGGTCGATAGCGTCCGAGTCCTTTCTCGCCTGGTGCAGTGGGCCAAACCGTTGCTCAAAGAGCAACGGAGCAACGTTGGGGCACTGTGCCGGTCGCGGCTGCGTCGTGCGCGACGGGTGGCGCAGTCCCTCCACCGGCTCCGACGGCGCAAGAGCGAGCTCAAGGAAGAAGAGCAGCAA
>JAFMRP010000161.1 GCA_017354095.1 Ktedonobacteraceae bacterium | reverse complement strand
TTCAGTTCAGGGGTCGTTGCGCTCCATTATCAGCCTCAAAAGCCTGCGTGAGAGGGAAAAATCTTTTGAAGACATCTGCTCTCAAAGCAAGCAAGAAAGGATGACCAGTGCTATGAAACCGAGCATTACTGTGATTACGCTGGGGGTCGATGATCTGGAAAGATCACTCGCTTTCTACCGTGATGGTCTTGGTCTCTCAACGAAGGGAATTGTTGGCAACGAGTTCGAACATGGAGCTGTTGTCTTTTTTGACCTGCAATCGGGCTTGAAGCTTGCCCTTTGGAAGCGCGATGACATTGCCTATGACGCAACCATTGCGAAAACCGTTCCGAGCCCTACCGAGTTCACGCTTGGTCATAACGTGAGGAGTCAAGAAGAAGTTGACCTGGTGATGGAACAAGCGCGCAGGGCTGGTGCAAAGATTATCAAGCCTGCCCAGGATACTTTTTGGGGAGGGTATGCTGGCTACTTTCAAGATCCCGACGATCATGTATGGGAAGTCCTCTGGAACCCCCAACTTTTACCTGAATAGATGTATTGAGCAGCATAAGAGCAACAAGCAAAAGGTGCTTGTTGCTCTTATGCTGCTCAATGAGCTTAGTTTAAAGGGGCGGTCTCTCCCTTTTTCCGCAAGAGGTCAATGCAAAAATGCACACCCTTCGTATTCCGCCAGAAACGTCGCTCGCGCGACTACGCTACGCGTCATCTGGCGGCAAGGAAGACCCTATTGCAATCTCTTGAGACCTCTTTGGGAAAGGAGGTAAAGGGCACGACGGGCAACCTCAAGGGCCCCGCCCTACTCCATACCACCCCTTGCCCCTACAGATCCGGAGAGCTTCCCCGAACAGGTCTCGTGGCTTTGCCCTATGCTGCGAGGAGGCCGGGAGCGCACATTGATGCGTGCTCCCGGCGGAGAGATGACTGAGGGATTAGCGATTGACGACGGGGCCGACGTCGGCGGTGCTGGCACGTTTGTAAAGGTTGTACCAGGTAGCGCCGTAGTAGGGCGAGAACATCTGACCGGGATGCTTCGACCAGGTAAAATCGTTGTGGCCATTGAGGTACCAACCACCATTGATCCTCGTAAACCAGCCGCCGCCACTGGAGCCGCCAGTCATGTTACAGGGGATGGACATATCCATCGTCCCATTATTGTACTTCCAGGCTGTGCTGGTTCCTGAGCAGGACTTCATGGTCTGGCCATTGAAGGGTTTCGCGGCAGGATAGCCATAGGCGTGGAAGGACTGTTTGGGGCTATAGTTATAGGCCCAGCCGGCGCCACCAATGCGGTTCACCAGGCGGCCACTGCTACGGGGATGGACGACAACGGCACCGTAGTCCGACTCAAAGTCGCCGTGGGAAACCCAGCTCTTGGTGGTGTAGCGATGGTGGGCGGCCCAGCAGCCATAGGGAGCGCTGCCTTTATAGTACATCGGGCAGAAAATCCAGTTATTCACATAGCTTTTGGAGTGCCGGTCGTAGACGCAGTGCCCGGCGGTATCAACGACACTTTTGTTGCTACTGTTGATGGCGGTGCCGGAGCAGACCCAGTTTTTCCCGCCAGCGGTGAAGAAAACCTTACCGATGGTCGAGAGAGGGTAGGAATAGCGTGCAGTGGGCTGCGTGTTCGAGAAGGCGCCCAGCAGCGAGGCCGAGGTCTGGGTTCCGGTTGAGCTCTGCTGGCCACTTAATTGAGACAGCTGTTGGAGGAGATCCTGGAGATCCTGAGGAGCCATAGGAGGAATCTCAGGCAGGTTTCCCACAGGGTTCTCGCCTTGAGTGACAGAACCGGTCACGTTCTTGATAGCGTTGTCAGCCTGCTGTTGCAGATCTTTGATGTTGTCAGCATTCAAGAGATCGACATTGAGCGCGCTAAGCATTTTGTCTGATGTCCAGTAGTTGAGGGCATCATCGGGATTTTCGGTCACAGTTTGCTGATCGATATCGTCTGATGAGGGTGCCTGTGTTGGGGAAGACGAGGCCAGGGGATTGTTCGTATTACCCTGCGAGGGGGTACTGCCGCCGCAGGCACTCAAGATGAATAGACAGAGCGCCAGCACGCCCAGCAGGGATAGCCCGGGGCGTTTCCGATGTCGTAACATTATGCCTCCGTTCATATGGATAAAATTTTATAGAGAGTGATGATTGGCATCACTTTCCGCCACAGCCAGATATGATCTATAAATTTCTATGTAGTATTACTACCTTATTTAGGCGGGGAAGTCTGTGAAACAGGTCACAAATTTGGGTAAAAGTATAGCTAATTTTGCTGTAAGAGGGAATTTGGTTTGATTATTTTTGTATGTAATGAGTAAAAATGAAGCGGTTTGAGGAATATGGGTGTTGAAGGGAGAGAGCCAGATAAGGCGAGGATGATAGGGTTTGGTGAGGAGCCTCCGGGTTCCCGCTAAAGCGGGCGGCTGCACCGGATTTCAGGTGGGTCAACAGGGGGAGCGGTGAGCCTTCGGAGTTTCATGCGTTGCTATATGCCGGGATGGTGCGTAGATGCACCATCCCAACGGAAGAGTGATTAGCGATTGACAGTGCCGCCGGGGCTGGCATTCGCGACTTTCGTGTAGAGTTTGTACCAGGCATTACCGTAATAGGGTGAGAACATCCGGCCAGGATACTTCGACCAGGTGAAATCGTTGTGCCCGTTGACGTACCAGCCACCACTGATTTTCACGAGCCAGGGGCCGCCGCTGGAGCCGCCGGTCATGTTACAGGGGATGGACATATCCATCGTCCCATTATTGTATTTCCAGACCGTGCTGGTTCCTGAGCAGGACTTCATAGTCTGGCCGTTGAAGGGTTTCGCGGCAGGATAGCCATAGGCGTGGAAGGACTGTTTGGGGCTATAGTTATAGGCCCAGCCGACGCCGCCAACGCGGTTGACCAGGCGACCGCTGCTACGAGGATGGACGACCACCAGGCCATAATCGGACTCGAAGTCGCCATTTTTCACCCAGCTACTGCTGGTGTAGAAGTAGTTTGCCGTCCAGCAGCCAACGGGGGTGTTGCCATTGGAGTACATCGGGCAGAAGATCCAGTTACGAGACCAGCCGCCATTGTGCTCGTGATCGTAGAGGCAATGGCCCGCAGTATCGACGAGGCTCTTATTGGGGCTATTAATGGACGTGCCGGAGCAGACAAAGTTCCGGCCGCCGGAGACAAAGAAGACCTTCCCGACAGTCGAGAGAGGGTAGGAATAGCTCGCCGTGGGCTGAGCCTGGGAGAAGGCGCCCAGCAGCGAGGCCGAGGTCTGGGTTCCGGTCGAGCCCTGCTGGCCATTCAGTTGAGCGATCTGCTGCAGCAGATCCTGCAGATCCTGAGGGGCCATAGGGGGGATATTGGGCAGGCTGCCGGTGGGGTTCTGGCCCTGGATTGTTTGGCCGGCGGTATCCTTGATGCTGTCGGCAGCTTGCTGGATTAGCTCTCTGTTTCCAGCATCCAGCAGATCGGCGTTGATGGCACTGAGCATCTTGTCTGATGTCCAGTACTTGAGGACGTCATCGGGATTATCCGTTGATTGCTGCTGCGCGAGATCGCCCGAGGGCGCCTGCGTTGGGGAAGACCCGGCCAGGGGGTTAGAGTTGTCCCCCTGCGAGGGGGTACTGCCGCCGCAGGCACTCAGGATGAGTAGACAGAGCGCCAGCACGCCCAGCAGGGACAGCCCGGGGCGTTTCCGATGTGGTAACATCATACCTCCGCTTTCATGAATGACTTGACTGAAAGTGATCGTTGTCGTTGGTATCTTTTCCCGCCACAGCCACATGGTTTAAATTTATAAATTAGCATGCAATGATTTACTTACCCTATTTACAGAATTGAGTCTGTGAAACAGGTCACAAAATCAGACATAATTGTAGATAATATCATCGTAAAAGGCGAATCAGGCCAGCTGGTATTGTGCATTATTAGTGGTAATGGAGCAACTTGAAGAATGGTGACACATATTTTTGTCCCTATAGGGGGAAGGGTAACGAGTGGGAAAAAGGGACTGTGAGATGGGGAGCCTGGTGGATGGTGAGTGAAGAGAGCGGGCTGGTTGCCAGATGAGTATAATTGCGTTAGGATGAGGAAGTATTTAGCTTAGCCGGATCGATTTTTCCACATGGTTGAGGGTAACGTATGATCGGTACATTGATTAACTTTACGACAGTGATGATCGGGAGTGTGCTGGGTTTATTGATAGGGGGCAGGCTGCCGGAGCGTATTAAGACGATTGTGATTTCGGGGATAGGTCTGATTACCATCGCTATTGGCACGGCATCCGCCATCAAGACAGAGAACGCGTTAATTCCGCTGCTGGCGCTGGTGATTGGTTCGGTGATTGGCGAGATTATCGATATAGATAAGTGGATCAATCGTCTGGGCGACTGGCTCAAGAAGCGCTTTGACCGTCCGAACAGCCAGCAAAACTTCACCTTTGCGTTTGTGCTGGCCAGTTTGCAATTCTGTGTCGGGCCGCTTACCATTCTTGGATCGATTAATGATGGTTTATCGGGTGATTTCAGTCTTTTAGCGATCAAGGCCGTGCTGGATGGAGTTTCATCGATCATTTTCGCCAGTACGTTTGGTATTGGAACGATTTTCGCGGGCGCGACTATTCTGGTGATACAGGGAGGTATTACACTGCTGGCGGGCCTGCTCAAGCCGCTGTTGATCTCGGTGCCGCACGCCAGTATGAGTGCGCAGCCGCGTGTCATCGAGCTGGCGGCGGTGGGTGGTGTGATTCTGATTGGGCTGGCGATGAACATTCTGGAGATCAGGCGGATCAAGGTAGCGAATATGCTGCCGGCGTTGTTGATCGCGCCGTTGATTGTGGGGTTGCTGAATACGCTGGGGATTGCGCTCGATTTTGGGCTGGGGGGACGGTAGGGGGCGGGGGCTCTATGGTATGATAGGGGGAGGTGAAGAGAGACATTATTGGAGGAATAGAATTTGACCGAGCAGACTGATAACAGGATATCGTTGAGCGCGGACGCAATTGTTGATTTGCATATGCATACGACCTATAGTGATGGGCTCTGGCCGGCGCAGCGGTTGATTGATTACCTGGCTGACGAGAAATTTGAACTGGTGGCAGTCACGGATCATGACCGGGTAGACACAGTGGCTGAAATCCAGGCGCTGGGAGCGGGGAGAGGGCTGCCGATCCTGGCGGGCGTAGAGATGAGCACGACCTGGAGAGGAAAAATTGTACACCTGCTCTGCTATGGTTTTGATCCGGCGGATAACCAGCTAGTCGGGGTAGCCAGTAACGTGATTCGTTTACAGTTAGAAAATACACAGCAGGTGAACGAGGAATTGCAGCGGCGCGGCTTCACATTTCCGCGTCAGCAAGAGGTACTGGCGCAGAACAATGGTCAACTCTTTCGCCCCATTGATAACGCTATATTGCTGCGTGAGCATGGTCACGCACGCGACACGCAGGAAGGTATTCGCATGATGCGCGAGGCCGGGTTTCGTTCCATCCTGGCCGACCTGGCGGAGACGGTAGATGCCGCGCACCGCAGTGGAGCTATCTGCATTTTCGCGCATCCCGGGCGCAGTGATAGTGGTTTCACCTACTATACCGCCGAGATGCTTGGGGAGGTGCGAAGCGAGGTGCCTTTTGATGGGGTCGAGGTTTATCATCCGTACCACCGGAAGGAGCAGGTTGAGATGTACCTGGATTATGTGACCAGGAATAATCTTTTGCTCAGCACCGGTTCAGATACTCATTGTACTGCCGGTCGTATGCCGATCAAGTATCGTGCGGAGACAAGTCGTCCGCTGCTGGAACGGTTGGGTGTGACATTTGAGTAATTTTTCAACAAAAAAGATCTGCCGCCTCAAAGAGGCGGCAGATCTTTTTTGTTTTATTTCAGGTACCAGTCGGTGGAAGTGATACCGGGGTAGCGGACGGTCTTTCTAACGAGGCCACCGGGGTTGCTGAAGCCCTGGATGGGGCGTCCGCGTTCAGCGTAGATAAAGACGTCGTGCGCGATAGGGCCGGCGCCATCCACACCGATAACGTTAACCATGGGAGTATTGTCGTTGTTGCCTGTCCACACACCTACTGCCAGGTCTGTGGTATAGCCAACAGTCCAGTTATCGCGGAAGTCATTGGAGGTACCTGTTTTGAGAGCCGCGGGGCGAATAGGACCAGGATTACCCGCGTAGCATTGCGCCTGCGTGGTGCTAAAAAGGTAGAGCATGCTGCATTTGCCAAACTCGAACGAACGGGACGAGTTGTCGCTGAGCACGTCGGTCATCATATAAGCGACTTGCTTGCTGAGAACGCGTTTGCCGACGACCGGGGCGTGGTAGATGACATGACCGTAAATGTCGGTCACGCTATCCACGGCATGCGGAGGGATGCGTATTCCGCCATTGGCAAAGGTGCTATAGGCGGAGGTCATATCCAGCAGATGGACACCAAGCGAGCCAAGCACCATCGTATAGTTTGGTGTGCCATTATAGGGTCCCATGCCCAGATTTTCCGCCATTTTTAGCGAGTCATCGACGCCGACATCCATCAGCAGTTTGACGGCAGGGATATTGAACGAGTTTTGCAGCGCATAGCGATAGGTAATCAGGCCGTGATAGCCGTTGTCGTAGTTATGAGGGGAGTAGGATGGCAGGCCGCAGCACATCTGCACTGTCAGCGGTCCATCGAGGACCGGCTGGCCGGGGCTGATGCCTTTGGAGAACGCAGTAGCATAGATGAACGGCTTGAAGGCCGAGCCGGGCTGGCGGAAGCCTTGAGTTGCCACGTCGAAGGCGCCAGTCTTGGGATTGGAGGGATCGACATTGCCGACCAGCGTGCGAATAGCGCCAGTGCGGTAATCGATAGCCACGACCGCCGCGTTCGTCATGTTATGGGTGTGAGCCATTTTGGCGATCTGGTCCTGCGCGATTTTTAATGACTTCGCCTGCAGGTCGGTGTCGAGTGTTGTCGAGATCATCAGGCCGGAGCGCGAGAGATCGGCGCGTTTGACGTGGAGGTTCTGGGTCAATTCATTGATGGTGTACTGCACAAAATGCGACCAGCGGGGATCAAAGCGAAGCCGGCCGTGTTTCAGGAAATTCGGCTGTTTGATTTCACTGAGCGCCTGCATGTACTGGTCATGGTTAATGTAATTTTGCAGGTACAATTCTTTTAGAACATCCCGGGTGCGCGCCTGAGCGGGCTGAGGAAACAGGAAGGGATCGCGAGCGACAGGCGAACTGGGGATGCCGGCCAGGGTAGCGGCCTGGGCGATATCCAATTGTGATGCGGCCGTTTTTTCAGGCGTTCCCTTCAGGCCGAAATAGGTAAAGGCAGCGGCCTCCGCGCCGTATGCCTGCTCGCCATAGTAGGTTGTGTTGAGATACATTTCGAGTATCTGTTCTTTGGTATACTGGCGAGAAGCGGAGGGAGCGAGGAGGATTTCTTCCAGCTTACGCATCACGGAGGTCTGATTGCCAACGATATTATTTTTGATCAGTTGTTGTGTAATGGTGCTGGCGCCTGAGACGACGTGGCCGCGGGTCAGGTCATCAAGGGCGGCGCGTACAATGCCGGTGATATCGTAGCCTGGATTAGACCAGAAATTCTGGTCCTCGATGGCGATTTCCGCGTGGACCAGGTTGGGCGAGATTTTTGCGAGGGGTACTGAGATTTGCAGGCCGGAATCGAGCATCTGATAGATCTCTTTGCCCTGTGAGTCGTACATTTTCAGGTTATCTTTGGGAATGATATCTTGCAGGGTGGTCACGCCTTCGCCGTAGCGCTGCTGCGTTGCGCCGTTAAACGCGGTAAATGTGATGAGGGCGCTGGAGAGAAGCAGTAGAGTGAGCAGTATGCCAGAGGCCATTGGCAGCATGGCCCAGTGCGAACCACGCTCGGTGGAGGCATAGCGCAGGTTGCTCAGGCGTAAATTTTTACGCTTGAGGTGTCTTTTTGTGCGCCAGCCGGCTGGTTGATGCAGGCGGTGCGGAACGGGGTAGTAGACGCCGCGCACGGGCTGCTCGGGCAGGTCGCCCAGGCGCTGCGCGGCGGCCGCGCGGCTATGGGCTGGAAGCCTGGCGGGTTTGAGGTCGGCAGTATCGTCGACCGCGGCAGGCAGTTGTGGGTCCGCAGCCTGGGGCTCACGTTTTTCTGTGGTGTCACGTAAGGCCTGCGTTACTTCCTGGTCATGCCCATTTTCCCGATTCTGGGCATCTTCATTCGCTATCTGTTGATCTTTTCGCATTGATTACAACCTCTTTTCTTCTCAGTAGCGAAGAAGACACGCGACATGCCATTCTCCAGTCCCCTTCCGCCACCATTCAACAGGTATGTTTCGCGCTGTCTTATGGCCATGATGTATATGTATATGTATCGACCGCTGTGTGCTATTTATTTATACGGACTATGAGTGCGGCCCGCTTCGCGGGCACTTCTCGCCGACCACTTGTCCAGCCCGCCAACCGCGCTAGCGCGCCTACCGC
>JAFMRP010000901.1 GCA_017354095.1 Ktedonobacteraceae bacterium | reverse complement strand
GACCATCTCGCCTACTATGAGCCCGGCACTGATTCGCCTCACGCCCAGGCGCATTATCTTCTGGGATGCAAGCGCTGACCCTCCCGCCGGCTCAAAGCGCAACGTCGATTAGCACGTAAGGCCACCCTTCGCGGGTGGCCTGCTCTGCCCGCCTACTCCGCTCCCTTCAACAAGGGACGAATATCACGCCACCCATACGCCTCCTCCTGAAGCGTCACACCCCTGATCTCGTCCTGCTTCGTTCTGACAAACTGCCCACCCAACGCCCGGTAAAATGCACGCGCCGGATTCCCAACCGCGACCCAGACGAGCATCGTATCCAGCCCAACTCTCAGTAATTCCTTCACCAGTGCCCGCGTGAGACGCGTCCCCAAACCCCGGCCCTGGTACTCTTGCAACAGATAGATAGCATACAACTCACCACGATACAACGGATCGTTCTCTCGCTCCGGCCCGCCATGGATAAATCCCACAATCTGCCCATCACCCGCCTGCGCCACAAAGGTAAAACGATCCTCCCTTGGCTCGCTCAAAGCCCTGACACGCCTTGGCACACGCTGCTCATACTCTTTGTCCAGGTTATCCAGGTAATCATCAGATACGATGCCACGATATGTCGTCTGCCAGCTTTTAATATGCACTGTGGTAATCCCTGGCGCATCCTCCACACGCGCTGCCCGAATGATTTCGCCCATCGTTCCTTCCTTGTCAGTAACACGCTATGCTATAATGCAATCAACATGCTTCATCCTACAACAAAAAAGCAGGTGCATCCCATTGCCAACGCGAACTCCAGCCGAAAAAATCTTAGCCCGCATCAAGGGCCTGCATAAACAGCTCCAGACTGGCGAACAACCACAAATGAGCATTCCCGCCATCTGGGATGGCGGACAGCAGGCACACAGCACCGCCTGCGATATCATCATCACAAATCAGCGTCTGCTCGGCTACTACCTGGTAAGCTGGCCGCGCGAACGCCTCTTCCTCGACGATCTCGCCCTGGCAGATATTACCACCGTCTCCCTGCGCCAGAAAAAATTTGAGCCGGTCTTCCGCGAACTCCTGGTCAGCACCCCTCAGCGCAATGTCTATATTCGCGCGCCCCGCGCCAAAATCGAGACCCTTTACAATGCTCTACACAGCGCCATCGAAAGCCACGCCCCCAGCGCCAGTCCCAGCTTTACATCCGATGAAGCAGCACAGCCGGCACCCACTACCGATGAGCCATCAGCCGCGACCTTTGAACACCAGGAGGTTAGCCGCCCCTTCGAAACTTCCCCTCTAGCCATCACGCTCTTACTCATGGGCGGCCTGCTGGTCGAGATCATCGGCCTCCTGCTCTGGATCAATACCAGAAGCTCGGTCATCGGTCTGCCGCTGCTTATCGCTGGTATCGTTGCGGTCGTCGTGGCTACCATGCTGCGCCGCCGCCTCAATAATTAACCAGCTCCGGCCACTCAGGCATTGACCGGCGAGGAGAAGAAGTCGCGTAGCACCAGGCAACCAGCACCTCGCGCCCAGTTAATCGGCGTTGTTTCCTGCTCTACGATCATCGACAGATCACGCCCCAGCTGCGAAAAAATACGCTTTTCCAGAGCAGCATGCATCGGCTCCAGCAGCAAGTCGATACGGTGCTCTTCTCCACCATTTAAAATAATACATTGAGGATTGAAGAGGTTCACCAATGTTGCCAGCCCGGTCCCCAGTCGTTCCCCGGTCAACTCAAAAGCTCGCGCCGCGCATCTCCCACCTTCCTTCGCCCGCCGGTATAATTCGTTGATATCCGCGATATTTGCTTCCCCTGCTTTTACAACCACTGGATCAGCACAGAGCTCATGATAGGTCGTTACAATACCATGATCAGCGATATACGCCTCCAGACACCCCCGATTGCCACACTCACACAGGCGCCCATCTACCTCAAATGGAATATGCCCAAACTCGGCCCCCAGACCCTGCGCACCACGAAAGAGATCATCACGTATCACCACCGCCATGCCCAGGCCGCGCCCCAGCGTCACGAGCAGAAAGTCATGAAAGCGCCTCCCATGCCCATACAGCTTTTCATAACTGGCAAGACAATTGACCGCGTTGTCGACGAATACCGGCATGTCCAGAGCCTCGGCCAGCGGCTTTCCCAGTTCGACGTTATGCCAGTCCAGAATCCAGCTATCAACACTGACTCCCTCTTGCACATTCACCGGACCCGAAATACCACAGCCCAGACCAATCACCTTTTCACGCGCTACCCGCGAACGCTCAATAAACTGCTCAACGCCCGCCGCGATAAGCCCAATCGCCTGGGTAGCATTATTCCTCAAAGGCGCCGGCCATGTGTCCTCATAGACCACAATCCCATGCAGATTCAATACCGTACCAGCAATCAATTGCTCCCGCAGATCAATACCAATCACATATCCCCCGCCCGGCGCGATCTCCAGCAGCCCCGCTTTACGCCCCCCCGTCGACTCAGCCACACCAACCTCCCTTACCAGCTGCTGCTCAATTAAGGCAGCAGTAATCCCCACAATCGTCCCCAGACTCAAACCCGACAGCTTCTTCAACTCCGTACGCGAAATCGGCGCATAAGCCCGTATCAGATTGAGCAACATGTTCTGGTTGATCTCCCGCATTAACCTGCGATCCATCGGCTGCATATTCTCTTTCCTCTCGACAGGCCCATCTTTATCAACTAACTTCAATCATTGACAAAAGTTAGTATAAATGTTATGCTTGATTTTGGCAAGCGGAAAGAGATGGTTCTTAGAAACTAACCTTATTTTTTAGAAAACGAATGTCTTTACCTCCTCCGGCGTAACAGATATAATAAGTGATATATCTATCCATTTCCAGAATATGGCTCGCTGCCGCAGGAGGAAACATTCACGCATCTCGATCTTCCCATCGCTTTCTGCTCCATGGCCATTTACACAACGAAGTAGCAGTTGATCACCGGACGTGATCAATTCTCTGCTCTAAATGGCCATTATCTGTGTAAAGAGCTCAGCGGAGTTCTGCCATTTTCAACGTCTTGAACAGAGTACTAAGTAGTACCACCCAGACAAGGAGAAAAAGGACATGGCACAGGATCAGAATGTCCCTACCATTTTCACACGACGGCGTTTTCTCCAGTACACCGGTACCGCGGCCCTGAGCGGTTCTCTGCTCGCCGCCTGCGCGGGCACAGGTG